>JBJKSY010000451.1:0-4439 GCA_046703645.1 Cyclobacteriaceae bacterium | reverse complement strand
TCTATTTTTAAAATGAAACGCAGAAATTTTTTACAGAAAACTGGGATTGCAGCAGGTGCAGCCGTTCTCGGCGACCTGGCACTGAAAAACAAAGCCTTTGCCGCAACGGAAACAAAGAAAAGAAAGGCTAAAAATCCGGGTAAAATAAAAGTGGGTTTATACGGTATCACCTATCTGGGGATATGGTATGACGGTGACGGACTTCCTTTTGAAGCATTCGTGCAAAGGGCCAAGGATTACGGATATGACGGGATAGAACTGGATAATAAAAGACCCCAGGGAAATCCAATGGATATTCCGCAAAAACGCAGGGATGAAATGCGGAATGTTCTGGCAAAAGCAGGGATCGAGATTCCGGCTGTTGCCTGCAATAATGATTTCAGCAGCCCTATCCCCGAACACCGGGAAAGTCAGTTGCTGATGGTAAAAGAGACAGCGAGGATGGCCCGTGACCTGGGCGCCAAAATTGTCCGCCTGTTCCCGGCATGGACGGGAATACCGATCCACGAGGGTGTCGGGACTTATGACCTGGTAAGAACTGATTTTTACAGTTTCCAGAGGCAGTACCCTTATGCAACTATGGAAGACCGGTGGAAATATGTAAAAGACTGCCTGAAGGAAGCAGCAGGTTTCGGTGAGGAATTCGGCATCACCATGGCGCTCCAGAATCATCCGCCTCTATTTAAAGACTACCGTGACTGCCTGAAAATGGTGAAAGAGGTCAATTCTCCGAATCTTAAAATATGCCTGGATGCCGGTATGATGGACAGGAAAAACCCGGAATGGGTTGAAGAAGCAGTGAAAGCAGTCGGACCGCTGCAGGTACATTCGCATTTTGGCGGTGAATTCTTCCGTGATGCAGCGGGGAAAGTTCATTCAAAATATGAAAGTAATAAGTATCATGCTGAGATCATTGAATGGGCCGATTACGACCATTACATTCAATTGATGAATGAGATAGGTTATAATGGCTATTTCTGTTATGAGCTCTGCCATCATTGCAGGACAGAGGATGGTAAAACCGCAAAAATAGACTTCGTAGATGAACAGGCCCGTCTTGCCAGGGAATTCATGACTGATATCATTGCCCGCCAGAGCATGTAAATAATTAAGGATCAAGTGATAAAAAGTCCCGGGAGTACCGGGATTTTTTTTATTGATGAAAATCTCTTTTAATCTTTTTTTATATGTTTCAACACTTATTACTTAAATTTCCAGGGTCATAATGTGTCCGGATTCGAGATTCCATGTGCCCGGTTTTGACCAGTTTTTATCACGGATAATGATCAAAATCCCCCTTTCCGGCAATAATGGAACGTCTGGAAATTCTGGCATGGCATCTGTTTATTAAGAACGGAATAAAATTTTTAAACATGATCAGAAATTATATTATTGTCACTTTTCGCAACATGGTCAGGAACAAACTTTTTACCCTGATCAATATTTTCGGTCTGTCCGTAAGTCTTGCATGCTGTATTTTATTGTTTTTATATGCTTCCCGCGAATTGGGTTATGATAAACAGAACAAGGATGTTTACAGGCTCACAACCGACATAAGCCAGAAGGACGGGCAGATATTTAAACTGGGATCCTCTTCAATTCCTATCGGGCCAGCCATACAGCAACAGCTTCCGGGAGTAAAATATGACTGCCGTGTGGCGAGTACCGATTTTTTTGGCAATGAAAATCTAATTTCCTATAAGGGGAATTCCTGGTATATCCATAATGGATATTTTGTCGATTCCACCTTTTTTAAAGTATTAAAATATAAAATCATAGCCGGTAACCCCGGGCAGCCGCTGGCAAATACCAGTTCCGTGGTCCTTGAAAAGGAATGGGCAAAAAAAATATTCGGCGATGAGGATCCTATCGGGAAAATGATCAGGATTACTGTCGCTTTCGGGCCGGCCGATTTCGAGGTCTCAGGCGTTTATGACAAGAATGCCTTTCACACGCATTTGAACCCTTCCTTCATGATTTCAACATCAAATTCCGGATGTAACAGTTTCTTTAACAAGGACCAGACCAACTGGGTAGCCAATAATATGGTATTCACCTATGTAAAAATGGATCCCTCATCGGACATTAAGACTGCTGATGACAACCTGAATAAACTCATACTTAAGAATGGTGGAGAAGATATGAAACAAATGGGGCTGAATAAGACCATGGACTTTCAGCCGGTCGATCAGATTCATACTGACAGCCAGAATTACATGGTCAATGTTCCGGGTGTGGTAAGCATCGTATTTATCCGTGTTCTGATCATGATAGGATTGCTGATCCTGGTGCTGGCCTGCGTTAATTATATAAATTTATCTACCGCCCAGGCGGGCAATCGTGCCCTTGAGGTTGGCGTGAGAAAGGTAATGGGTGTAACTCCGCGGAGCCTGATAACCCAGTTCCTCGGTGAATCCTTTATAATTGTTTTTATATCATTGATACTAAGCCTCTTATTTGCATGGCTTGCCCTTCCCGTATTTAACAGGCTTATCGACCAGCCGCTATCCTTTTCGACGGAAAATTTTTCAACCCTCGTGATTTACCTCGCAGGATTCCTGCTGATCACAGGTTTCGTTGCCGGGTTTTATCCTGCCTTTTACCTTGCCTCCTTCAAACCTTCCCAGGTTTTAAAAGGACGCAGCAGGGACAGGGTAGGGACTTCATTACTCAGAAAAGGCCTTGTGGTTTTACAGTTCGTGATCTCTATCGCCCTTATCAGTTCCATTTTGATCATTTCGAAACAGGTGAATTACATTAAGAATATGGACCTGGGCTTTAACCAGAAATCAAAGGTGATCATACCGATGAACACCGATGATGCGATCAATCAATATGATGTGCTGAAACAGAAATTCAATTCCCTTGCCGATGTACAGGAAGTTTCAGGGGCCAATTCCATCCCCGGTTCCTTTGTCGGTAACGACCTGCTTGTCTATAAAAAGGGACAGACCATGGATGATGCCATACATATTTACAGAAACCAGATTGATCTCAATTATTTTCATATAATGGGAATGAAGCTGATCAGCGGGCGTGAATTCGCGGACTTTAAAATAGACACCACTAAAACCCAGATTCTTGTTTCAGCAGAGGCTGTCAAGCAACTGGGATTGAAACCCGATGAAGCCCCGGGCGAAACTGTTTATTTTGATTTTCAGGGTAAGACCTATTCTTTTGAAATTATAGGCGTAGTCAATGATATACACCAGGAATCTCTTCATAAAGCCGTTGATCCGATGATGTATACCCTTTCGGACAATCAGAAATACAGGAACCTGATCATAAAGGCCAATATGAGTGATTTCCAAAATCTGATCTCCGAACTTCAGACTCAGTGGAAAAGTATAGTTAAGGACACTCCATTTACCTATTTCACGCTTGATGATCACCTGATGGTTCAATACGCAAGTGATTTCAGCACATTCGATCTTATCAAATATTTCGCCATAATTTCGGTTATCATAAGTTGCCTGGGATTGTATGCCATGTCGATGTTCCTGGCAGAAAGAAGGTTCCGTGAAATAGGGATCAGAAAAGCTTTTGGTGCAGAGGTAAGCAATATCGTTATCATGGTTTCTTCCGATCTTTCAAAACTTATCCTGCTGGCTTTTGTGCTTTCGGTTCCGCTGTCCATCTGGGCAATGAACAAGTGGCTTAACACTTTTGTATATAAAATTCACCAGGATGTTATGATCTATTTCTGGGCCGGAATGATTTCGCTGGTCATCGGGTGGCTTACTATCAGCTACCAGTCATTCCGTGCGGCAAGGACTAATCCCGTGAAGGTGCTGAGGGAAGAATAGCTGAAGATGGATGATAATATATAGAGGATTGAGCATCCTGTTAATACCTCCTAATTACTAAGCAATCTAAAAACGGGGTGTATCTATTATCGACTGAATGATCGAACCTCTATCATCAACCCTCTGTCATTGGTTTCAGCGGTATGCCAGGGGATAATTGATTTACGATTTGTGATTTTCGATTTGAGATCGAATGTAGAGGTCAGGGGATGGAAGATTTGCGGCTGGAACCTTTGTCAAGACCTCCTTTTCTATTGAATTTATAATAGGTCCCATATTGGAGGTCGGTGTTTCTTTTAGCCTTTACCTTATAGGAGGCATCGGAAGGGTTGATCCCGATGAATCCTTCCTTTTCTGATATTTTCCTTCCTTTGTCGCCTCTCATTTTAGGTAAAACCATTTGTTTGTCTGTGACTCTTTTGGGGATCCTTATATTCCTGTTCTGAGAGGGTCGTTCTGCAGCCAGGAATTTGGCCCGCTTTCTTGGTTTTTTTATTTTGCTGTCAGCCAGGTACAGAACTTTTTTAGGTCTTTTGCCTGCTTTTGGTTTCATGAAAACGATCTTCCTGTTCTTTTTTACTCCCGGGTTTTTGCCGACAAAGCCGATCTTTCTGTTCCCCGTATTGCTCAAAC
>JBJKSY010000450.1:0-1766 GCA_046703645.1 Cyclobacteriaceae bacterium | reverse complement strand
GAATGATATTGACTTTCCGTTGTACGGATGGGTGATCAACATGTATGCAGGCGTTGCCTTCAAAAAGATCCTTGCTGATTCGGTGACAGCGGGAAGTGTAACCGGACCGGGGAAACAGTTCCAGACCAATGGTAATTTTTCGTTGAGCAGGTTTACAAAAATGGGCAAAAAAACTACGCTGCTGACCCGGTTGAGCGGGGGATATGTTCATGATGATCATTTATTCCTGAGTGATCTTTACAGGCCGGGCGGTCTTGGATCCCTGAGAGGATTTAATGAAAAATATTTTTATTCTTCACAGTATTTAATTGGTAATTTTGAATACAGGTTGAGAATGGAGGAACGATCCTACCTGCTTGTGTTCACAGATATTGGCTGGTTAAAAAATGAATTGAATAAGAACCGGGCATACCAGGTTCCGGTAGGGATCGGTGCCGGATTTAACCTGGGAACTCCTCTGGGAGACCTGGCTGTAATTTATGCCTTGGGTAAGGATAATAACCAGTCATTTAACCTGAAATATTCTAAGATACATATTGGTTATATTAGCAGCTTCTGAATGAGATCAAACCATAAAATCTATCCGGCCTTTCGCGTGAAATCGGCATTTGTTTTTCACGCCATTTTATGGTTGTCCTTAAGTTTCCCCTTACGATCGCATGCTCAATCAGGAACTGCCAACCGGATTGATGACCGGCTGTATTTTTTCGATAATACCAGCGGGACTTATATGCCCCTGGTACAGTCAGTCGAAAAAAATGTTTCCAATATATTACTTCCGGTATCCCGTTATGAGTTCCCCGGCGCCCGCATTAAATTCAGATTGCCTGAAAATTCCCATATGTTCCTGAATGGCAAATATTTTTATTCGGCTCCAGTTGAAACAACGAAATGGATTGATTTTGACAGCTTGTTTTCCGCAAACCCCGGGGATTCCCTCTTCATAGGAATTTATCTTCCGGGGAAGAATGTAAGCAAGCTCCAGGTTTCTGTCAGCCCCAAGGGAGGAAAGATTCCGGAGGAAGGAAATGACGGAGCCGCTTTCCTGAGACCCTTTCACAGTGGCGTCAGGAATTTTCTGATAATCGGATTCCTTTTGATCGCCGCCTATATAGCATTTCTTTTGAATTTTGACAGAAAACTTTTTGGTCAATATCTCAATATTGGAAGGATACTGATGAGGCCCGAGACAGACGATCTTCTCGACAGGAATAAACCGGTGGGTGGAACCGATTTGCTTTTTGTGATCCTTGAAGCATTGCTGCTGGGTTTTTTTCTTTATATAATTTTATTTGGAATTGGGACAGGGAATGACATTGAACATCATGAATTTTTCAGGGGGATGTTTTACTGGACTATAATTTCAATAGCGGTTCTTATTTGGATTTTACTCAAATTCAATCTTGTGCGAAATCTTTCCTACCTGCTGCAAATTCGGGATGTTGGGAAAGTTCATTTTATAGAATCGAGTCGTATCACTCTATTTATGCTGATGGCTTACTGGTCTCTTTCCCTGGTTTTGCTTTTTATCTTTAAAGTGAATTTTAATCGTTACGCACTTTTCCTGGCAGGATCGCTGGTATATATCGCATTCCTCCGGATGATTTTAATCATGCTTAAAATATTGATTTATGCCCCTTATAAAAAAATGTATATTATTTCATACCTTTGCGCTTCAGAATTGATACCGGTTGTGTTAGGGTTGAAATTAATTTTAGATTCCTCGCTGGCGACATGGTTCATCTAATCTAAGGAATGATATATGG
>JBJKSY010000449.1:0-20330 GCA_046703645.1 Cyclobacteriaceae bacterium | reverse complement strand
CTGAAAACAGATACGCTGATATACAACATGGCCACGGGCCTTGCCAAAACTTTCGGTCCGACAACTATTACACGGTCGGATGGTTCCACCGCCAGTTCACCTACGGGTGGTGAATTCCTCATGCATGCCAAACAGACAACCATTCAGTCCGGGACAATAGTTACCGAATCCTATGTCCTTAAAGGCAAAAAACTGTTTTATGATGAAAAACGGGATATCAACCGGGCGGAAGGAAATATCTATATGCTGTCAAAGAATGATGATATTGTGATCACCGGCGATGAGGCCGATGACGACCAGGCGAAGGGTATTATAAAGGTATATGGCCACCCAGTTCTGAAAAAAGTTTTCATGAACGACACCCTGTACCTGAGTGCCGATACCCTGGTATCACTCGACTCAAAGGATACGGCACAAAAAAAGCTGCTGGCATATTATCATGTGAAAATGTACCGCCAGGACATGCAGGGCCTCGCCGACTCCATAGCCTATCACATCAGTGATTCCACCTTATACCTGTATCATAACCCGGTAATCTGGAATACCGGCAACCAGGCAATTGGGGATACCATCAGCATTGAATTCAGGAACCGGCAGATTGATAAAATGAACCTTATGGAAGTTGCCTTTGTCATAATTACCGATACCGTCGGCAACTTTAACCAGTTGAAAGGAAAGATCATGACCGCCTATTTCAGGGATAATAAAATTTTCAGGCTGGATGTGAACGGTAACAGTGAATGTCTTTTCCACGCGCTTGATGATAAAACAAAGGCCTTGCAGGGGATCAACAGGGTTGTTTGCAGCAATATGACCATACGTTTTGTAAACAACCGGCCTGATAATATGTCATTTTATACGAATCCCGAGGCTTCTTTCATCCCGCCCCAGATGATCACCCCGGCTGATAAGGAACTCAGCGGATTCGACTGGAAGGGGAATGAACGGCCTACCCTTGACGAGGTTCTGGGATTGACTGTTCCCAAAACCGAATCCCAACCTGCTGAAAAACCCGAAAATGTATCAAAACAGCAATAAAACGTCGAAAATGACGTATTTATATCCTGAAAACCCACAAAAACCTTTTTAATAACTGATTGAAAATCGTTATTCAGACTATATTTGCACCCTTATGGCCCGACATCCCCGTATTAGCTTATTTCTGACCCTTGTCCTGCTTTTTGCAGCATCGTCATGCAGTAAATTCCGGCAGATCCAGAAAAGTAATGACTGGGAACTGAAATACCGTGCTGCCATGGAATATTACGACAACAAGGATTACTACAGGGCGAGTACACTTTTTGAAGAAATACTGCCCATATTGAGAGGACGGCCGGAGGCTGAAAAGGCACAATTCTACTTTGCTTATTCCTATTACTATCAGAAGCAATATGTTCTGAGCGCTCATTATTTCCAGACCTTTTACCAGCTTTATTCAAGAAGCGATTTTGCAGAGGAGGCCCTGTTTATGTATGCATACTCTCTTTACCTGGATTCACCCGAATACGACCTCGACCAGTCAAATACTGAGGATGCCATTCAGGCAGCCCAGAACTTCCTGAACAAATTCCCGACCAGCAAGTATGTTGACCAGGCCAATGGCATTATCGATGAAATGCAGCAGAAGCTTGCGCTCAAAGCTTATGAAAACGCTTACCTCTATTACAAGCTTGAAAAATATCTTGACGGTGAAGCACTGAAGGCAGCCATCATCGCTTTCGATAATTTCCAGGATGACTACCCGGATTCAAAATACAATGAAAATGTCAGCTTCCTGAAAATACAATGTGCCTATGATATGGCAAAGAAGAGTATCCGGAGCAAGCAGGAGGAGCGACTTCAGGAAGCCGTCAAATATTATCTTTATTTCATCGATAAGTTTCCGCAAAGCCCCAAGGTCAGGGATGCCGAAAATTTATACACCGCCATACGCAACAGCCTGGCGAAGATAAAAGCGAATAACATGTAAATTTTAAATATTATGCCAATTAATTCATCATTGATCACAAGGGACACTGATAAACTTGCGCTTCCGACGGATAATGTTTACCAGTCCGTTTCCATCATTGCCAAAAGGGCCCGTCAGATCTCTTCCAAGATGAAGGAAGAATTAAGCCAGAAACTGGCCGAATTTGCTTCAACAGTTGATAACCATGAAGAGGTTTTTGAAAACAGGGAACAGATTGAAATCAGTCGTTTCTATGAACGTATGCCGAAACCTACTTCGGTCGCGACTGAAGAGTTTATTGAAGGCAAACTGAACTACCGATTCGCAGAAGTTGAAGAGGAAAAGAAAGATTACCTGTAAGTCATGCTCAGGGACAAAAAAATATTACTGGGCATTACCGGTAGTATTGCTGCATATAAATCGGCTGTCCTTACAAGACTTTTAATAAAGGAGGGGGCCGAGGTGAGGATCATTATGACTCCCTCAGCCCACCAATTCATCACTCCTCTAACACTTTCCACTCTATCTAAAAATCCGGTTCTCACTCAGTTTACGGCCGACGACGACGGTGCCTGGAACAGCCATGTAGATCTGGGATTATGGGCTGACATATTCATTATAGCCCCTGCAAGCGCCAATACACTGGCCAAATGTGCATCGGGGATCTGTGATAACCTGCTGCTGGCCACCTATCTTTCGGCCCGGTGTCCCGTCGTATTTGCTCCTGCCATGGATGCCGATATGTATGACCACCCGGCAACCCGGCACAATCTTGAGATCCTTCAGGGTTTCGGGAACCTGATAATCCCTGCCGATACCGGTGAACTTGCCAGCGGACTGACAGGTCAGGGAAGAATGACCGAACCAGAAAATATCCTTTCCCGGATCAAAGAATACTTTACAAAAAAAAACAGCCTTTCAGGCAAGACCATCCTGGTCACCTCGGGTCCTACCCGTGAGCCGATCGATCCTGTACGTTTCATCAGCAACCATTCGACCGGCAAGATGGGCTTATCACTTGCCAATGAACTCGCATCCCGGGGAGCAGCGGTCAAACTCGTTACCGGAGGGGCATTGCCCGGTAAACCCGGAAAAAATATCGAGGTCTTCGAAGCCGATACCGCACGGAATATGCTAGCAACAGCCTCAAAGATATTCCCCGGCTGCGATATAGCGATTTTTGCTGCGGCAGTCGCCGATTACAGGCCGGAAAAACCGGCCAGGGAAAAAATTAAAAAATCCGGTGATACACTGGAAATCCGAATGGTTAAAAACCCCGATATCGCCACTGAACTTGGACGAAAAAAAAAGAAAGGCCAGATTACAGCCGGATTCGCCCTGGAAACTTCCAAAGCCATACGTTTTGCCAAAGAAAAGCTCAAATCAAAATACTTTGACTTTATTGTCGTTAATTCCCTTGAGGATGAAGGGGCCGGATTTGGAACGGATACCAACAAAGTGACCATCCTTCATAAATCCGGAGATAAAAAGGAATACCCTTTAAAATCAAAATCGGCTGTAGCTTCCGATATTGCCGACTATCTCGAGGAATTGATATGAAAAGGATCCTATTTTTTATTTCCGTAAGCCTTTTATTTCCCTATCTGTCCCATGGCCAGGAGCTGAATTGCGTGGTTAAAGTAAATGCCGACCGGGTTCAAACTACGGAAAGGGGAGTATTTTCCGATATGGAAAAAACCTTTTCCCAATTTATGAGCAATACGCGATGGACCAAGGATGTATTTCAACCCTTTGAAAAGATCAATTGCAGCCTGACCATCACCATTGAAAGCATGCCTTCCATCGGAAGTTTTAATGCCACGGTCCATATCCAGTCATCAAGACCGGTTTATAACACGAATTATGAAACCCTTATGTTTAATTTTGCCGACCGGGATTGGTCATTTGAATATACCGAGTCCCAACCGCTGGAATATACCGATAATGTTTACAGCTCTAACCTGGTTTCCATGCTCGCCTATTATGCCTATGTGATCATTGGAATAGATTACGACTCGTTCGGCAAACTTAGCGGGGATCCTTATTTCAATAAAGCCCTCAGCATTGTAAACCTTGCACAGCCCTCAAACCGTGCAGGATGGCAACCTTTCGACAGTAACCGTAACCGTTACTGGCTCATTGAAAACCTGACCAACCAGCAAATGCAGCCTATCAGGGAAGGTATTTATGAATACCACCGGCTGGCATTGGATAAATTCAACGACGACCCGGATGCGGCAAGGAAGATCATACTGAATGTTTTACAGAATATCCAGAAAGTAAATGACCTCCACCCCAACTCCATCCTGGTCATTTCTTTTTTTGATGCAAAATCCGACGAGCTGAAAAATATTTTTTCACAAGGTGATATCCAGGTGCGCCGGCAGGCCTATGAGATCATTACAAAAATCGACCCAACCAAGGCCGACCAGTTTAAGTCCATTCTGCAGAATTAAATAACCCCGTAATTATTTAAGTTGCCATTGAATCATCAGGGTTAATTCAATAGAAATTTATTTGTACAAATATTGAATTATAGTATATTGATAATTGTGCCTACTCCGGAGAGCTGAGATTAACCTTTATTTAATGGAATTGACTTGTTGATTTAAAAAAATAGGATAACAAGTAATATATTCTATTACAAAGCGATGGACAATAAGCTGAATTATAATGAACTTACATTTCAGGCGATGGTTGATGCAGTTCCCAGCGCCCTGATTCTTGTCAACCATAATGGAAAAATAGCATACCTGAACAGTCATGCAGAGAAACTCTTCAAGTATGAACGAAATGAAATGCTTGGACAGGGAGTTGAAATACTTATTCCACCCCGATTCAGGGAGAGACACCCGGAATATATTAATTTATTTAATTCCAACCCGCGTGCCCGGCCCATGGGGGCAGGCAGGGAATTATTTGCATTGAAAAGTGACGGAACCGAATTTCCTGTTGAAATCGGACTGAACCCGCTTGCTACAGTTGACGGGGTCATGGTTTTAGCATCGATCATAGATATTACTGAAAGGAAAAAAGCCGAGTTACGCTTCGAGGCGGTGGTTGAATCGGCGCCGAATGCCATCGTACTGGTAAATAAATCAGGTTATATAGCCCTGGTAAACCGGGAAGCCGAAAAATTGTTCGGTTACACACGCAAGGAACTGGTCGGAGAAAAGGTTGAAAAGCTATTACCCCACCGGTTCATTCATAACCATCCGTCGTACAGGGGTAATTTTTTTATCGATCCCAGGGCAAGACCGATGGGAGCCGGCCGTGACCTGTACGCTTTAAAAAAGGATGGCAGTGAAATACCTGTAGAAATCGGGCTCAATCCTATAGAGACCCTGGAAGGGAACATGGTGCTGGCTTCCATTATCGATATTTCGGAAAGAAAACAGAGAGAAGAGATCGAGAAAAAACATCAAGAACTTGAGGGGAAAAACAAAGAACTTGAACAATTCGCTTATATCGCTTCACATGATCTGAATGAACCCCTGCGTACCCTGAACAATTACCTGGAGTTATTCCGTGAAGACTTCAGTCCCCGGATGAGTGCCGACTGTCATAAATATTTAAATGCAATGGAAAGTGCACTGCTAAGGATGAATGATCTGATCGCCGCAATTCTGGATTATTCCAGGCTGGGCAGAAAAGTAAAAATATTAAAAGTCGATCTGAATAACCTCCTGAACGAAGTCTTGGCAGATATGGAATCCTCTGTTTCATTGAACAGGGTAAAAATAACCAGTTCGCATCTGCCTACCCTTTACGTGCATGAGATGGAGATCCGTCAGTTATTTCAGAACCTGATATCCAATGCCATTAAGTTCAGGAATCCTCAGATTGAAACGAAAATTGACATTTCGGCCGTTCATGACCGGAGTCAGTGGAAATTTGCCGTACAGGATAATGGCATAGGCATCGACCCAAAGTACTTCAACAGGATCTTCCAGATCTTTCAACGGCTTCATCCGAAGGACAAGTTCGAAGGTAACGGCATCGGCCTTGCCAATTGCAAGAAAATCGTGGAACTGCATAAGGGAGAGATCTGGGTGGAATCTTCACCCGGCAATGGAAGTACATTTTATTTTACCATATCTCAAAGCTTAGAACCCTATGAAAAAGAAACTACGTTGCATCATGCTGATTGATGACAATGAGGATGATAATTTTTTTCATGAACGTGTGATCCTGAGAGAGAATGTAACGGACCAGGTTATAATTAAAAATTCGGCAGAGGAGGCCCTTGCATTCCTTAATGCCAAAGCAGATCACCCTGAACTTCATCCCGATCTTATTTTTCTCGATATAAACATGCCCGGTATGAACGGATGGGAATTCCTGGAAGAGTACCGGAAGCTCCCGGATAAAATACCGGGGCAAAGTCGTAGTCGTGATGTTAACAACCTCGAAGAATCCTGATGATACCGAAAAATCACAATCAATATCCGAAGTTGCCGGTTATAAGATCAAACCTCTTAACCGGGCCATGCTGCTGGATATCCTGCAAAACCATTTCCCCGATAATTATTAAGCCTGCATCAGGTCCATGTAATAAATTCTCCGTGAAATAAGCTTCTATTTCATTCTATTGCTTACTTTGTAATGAGAACTTTTATGATATGCTGAAACGGCTGTTCATCCGGAATTACGCATTGATCCGTGACCTGGAAATATCGCCTTCCGAATCGCTGAATATAATTACAGGCGAAACGGGGGCGGGGAAATCCATTATGATAGGGGCGGCCGGCCTCCTGCTGGGAAACCGGGCCGACACCAGGGTATTGTATAACCCGGAAGAAAAATGCATCATCGAGGGCATTTTCGGCATAAAGAACTACAAGCTTAAGAATTTCTTCAAAACGAACAATCTAGATTACCAGGATGAAACGATCCTGCGACGCGAAATCGCCCCGGGAGGAAAATCAAGGGCTTTTATCAACGATACCCCGGTAACACTGGATATCATGCGCGACCTGGGCTCGGGTCTCATGGAAATCCATTCACAAAACGATACCCTTAAATTGGGTTCCAATGATTTCCAGTTATTTATCATAGATGCTTTTGCCCAATCAGGTGAGATCCTTGAACAATACAAGGATGCTTATGAGCAATACATATCTGTTCAAAAGGAATACAATGCACTGGTTGAAGAAGCCGAAAAGATCCGTAAGGACGCAGATTATAATAATTTTCTTTATGATGAACTATTAAAATCCGGGTTGAATGAGACGGAACAAAAGGAGCTTGAGGAGGAACTGGCAACCCTGGAACATGCCGAGGAGATACGGATGAAATTGCTGGAAATCCTCGAACTTCTCGATAACAGGGAATTCTCAGTCAATGAGTCCCTGGTCATGGTGATGAAAAATCTCGATCATATCGTTCCTTTTGGGCGCCATCTTGAAGAATTGAGAAACCGCGTTTCTGCCGCTCTCCTGGAATTGAAAGATATCACGAGTGAAACTTCAGGGCATGCCGAAAAAGTGGAAGCAGATCCGGGAAGGCTGGAATTTGTGACTGAAAGGCTAAACCTGATCTACCGGCTTCAGCAAAAGCACAGGGCCGTCTCCAATGCAGAGCTGCTGAGGATACAGGAAGACCTTGAAAAGAAAGTAAATAAAACCCTCAACCTGGATGCAGAGCTAGAAAAACTTGAAGCTGAAATGAACTCTTCCCTTGAAAATGTAAAAAAACTTGGCGACAAGTTGAGTTCATTCAGAAAGAATTCATTCCCGGTATTTACCGGGGACCTGGAAAATATGCTTAAAGACCTTGGTATTCCGGAAGCCAGGCTGGAGGTTGAATGCAGGGAATCTGAGCCGGGACCTTCGGGATTGGATGAAATCATTCTAATGTTCAGCGCCAATAAGGGAGTTAGTCCCAGGCCCCTTAAAGAGGTAGCTTCGGGTGGTGAATTCTCCCGCCTTATGTTTTGTATAAAAAGCCTGATGGCAAAAAGTACTGCCCTGCCGACCCTGGTGCTGGATGAGATCGATACGGGAATATCCGGAGAGATAGCTATTAAAATGGCCAAAATGATCAAAAGTATGGCGAAGCATCACCAGGTTATTGCGATCACTCACCTTCCCCAGATCGCCGCTGCAGGATCATACCATTATTTTGTATATAAAGACAGTTCCAGCCGTCGTGCCGTGAGCAGGATCCGCGAGCTCCGTAATGAAGACCGTATACTTGAAATTGCCAAAATGATCGGTGGCGATGAACCTTCTGTCGCAGCTTTCGACAGCGCCAGGGAATTGCTGGTAAAAAGCGCCTGAACCAGGATTTTTCCGTGAAATAAATGCTCCTTTTCCAAAATCGGATATATTTGCAAAAACGAATCAATTAATATTTAAATAAAATCATTATGGGTAAAACGGCTATTTTTTACGGATCAACGGAAGGCAACACTGAAAATATCGCATTAAAACTCAAGGATCTTCTGGGCGGAGTGGATGTCTATAACGTTGCCAATGCGAGCGCTGAAGACCTCGCCAAATATGATAATATTCTTTTTGGTGCTTCCACCTGGGATATCGGTGAACTCCAGGAAGACTGGGAATCTTTCATCGATGTTCTTGACGAAGTTGATTTCAATGGTAAAACCATCGCTTTCTTCGGTACAGGTGATGCAGACGGATATCCTGATACATTTGTAGACGCCATCGGTATCATTTATGATAAGATAAAAGATAAAGGGGCTAAATTTATCGGCGCTGTCGATACCGATGATTATACCTTCGATGATTCCAGGGCCCTTGTCGACGGAAAGTTCATCGGGCTCCCTCTCGATGAAGACAATGAACCCGATAAAACCGATGAAAGGCTCTCAAAATGGGTGGCTTCAATCAAGGGTGAACTTTAAAGACTTTTATAATTAAGAACTGAAAAGCGTGTTGAAATCAATACGCTTTTTTTATTTTTCCCTTTCTTTCCTCCCTATCCCGATTCCCGGATTTAAAAACTAATAAATATCATGTTTTTTATTTTCAGGCAGGTCTAATTTTATTGCCTGTTTTATCCTATAAGGAAATGAAGACGAAAGATAAAATCGAACATGCAGGGGTGGTTTCCAGGATAACGGATAATTCCCTGGTTATCAATATGATAGTTAATTCCGCATGCACGACCTGCGATGCAAAAGGAGCCTGCGGGGTCGGCGAATCGGAAATCAAGGAAGTAGAAGTTCCCATCGCCGGCAATTCACTTAAGCCCGGTGATGAAGTGGTCGTTCGATTGGATCAATCCATGGGAATTCTGGCAATGCTGATCGGCTACATCTTCCCTTTCATATTGATGATACTTGTCCTCATTGTTGCCGAACAGTTAACAGGAAGCGAAGGCCTTTCCGGACTTCTGGCTATAGGCATTCTGATACCCTATTACCTGATCCTCTACTTTTTCCGCAACAAGCTGAAACAGAAATTCAAATTTTCCCTTAAACAGTAAATCTTCTCCCTGTATGAGTCCGACAATGATTTACACGATAGCTTCATTGAGCCTGATGGGAGCCGTGTCAGCAATCGTGCTTTTTCTTATCGCTAAAAAATTCCATGTAGAAACCGATCCTAAAATCGATGAAGTGGAAGCCGTATTACCTTCAACCAATTGCGGGGGGTGCGGTAATCCCGGGTGCAGGGCCTTCGCTGAAGTCCTTGTTAAAGCAACCGATATCAGCGGCATGTTCTGCCCGGTGGGCGGTAATGATGTTATGAAAAAGGTAGGTACTATTTTAGGTAAGACCGTCGAAGAACAGGACCCCTATATTGCAGTCGTCAAATGTTCCGGCTCATTCGAACACAGGAAAAAAACCAATATATATGACGGCGCTTCGAACTGCCGGGCTGCCACCCTTCTTTATAGTGGCGATACCGGCTGTGCATATGGCTGCGTAGGATTCGGGGACTGCGTGAAAGCCTGTGATTTTGATGCCATGTATATGGACGAAAAAACGGGGCTGCCGGTGATCCTGGAAGATAAGTGTACCGCCTGCAATGCCTGTGTTAAAGCATGTCCCAAAGATATCATCGAACTCTGGCCAAAGGGCAGAAAAAACAGGAGGATCTATGTGGCCTGCATGAATGAAGAAAAGGGAGGGATCGCCAAACGCTGGTGTGATGTGGCATGCACCGGATGTGAAAAATGTGTGGAAGTTTGCCGGTATGATGCCGTGCTGGTTACCAATAACCTGGCCAGGATCGATCCTGATAAATGCAAGCTTTGCCGCGATTGTGTTGAGGTATGCGGCAGCTATTCTATCCTGGAACTGAATTTCCCGCCCAGGAAAGAACGGCCGGCCAGGGAGGATCGCCCAAAAAGAAAACTTGCTCTGACCAGGGAAGAAACCAAGCAGGCGGATATAAAGAAAAGCGAACCCGGGCAAGCTGAAATAAAACAACCTGAAAATACCATTGAGGAGAAAAAGGATAATGCCGATTCTTCCTCAGCCGAAAATTCTGAAAATACTAGCGCATAATGTTCATGTTTATTTACAACGGTGCAAAAACGTTTCCCAAGGGTGGAGTCCATCCCGAAGAAAATAAGCTGACTGCCGGGAAAAAAATCGAACCGGTGTCATTGCCGGATATGCTGATCGTTCCTGTCATACAGCATATCGGAACTCCTGCTGTTCCCGTAGTGGAAAGAGGTCAGGCAGTAAAAACAGGACAGGTTATTGCTAAAACCGGCGGATTCGTTTCTGCCAATATTCATGCCCCGGCAAGCGGGAAAGTGGCCAAGATCAATGAAGCCATGGACATAAGCGGCTATAAAAGATCAGCTATTTTCATAAAACCGGATAAAGAACAGGTTTGGGAAGACGGTATTGATCTGAAGGAAGATCTTGTATCCGAAATCAGTTTATCGCGTGATGAGATCCTGCAGAAAGTATTGAACTCCGGGATCGTGGGTATGGGCGGAGCAACTTTCCCGACACATGTTAAACTGAGCGTTCCCAAAGGAAAAACGGCAAACCTGCTGATCATTAACGGGGTGGAATGCGAACCCTATCTTACTTCCGATCACGAGCTGATGCTTGAAAAGACCGAAGAGATCCTGGTGGGTACCCGCATTCTGATGAAAGCCCTGGAGGTGCAGCGCGCAATTATCGGGATTGAAAATAATAAACCCGATGCCATCAGAAAATTTTCAGAGCTGCTTTCATCCTACCCGGGCATCGAGGTGACCGGTCTGAAGGTTCAATACCCCCAGGGAGGAGAAAAACAGCTCATTAAGGCCCTGACGGGGCGGGAAGTCCCTTCAGGAAGTTTACCTGTCGACGTGGGTTGTGTAGTTCATAATGTTGGCACCACCTTCGCCGTATATGAAGCAATTCAGAAAAACAAGCCACTGATCGAAAGAGTCGTAACGGTTACCGGGACCTCATTGGCAAAACCGGGAAATTATAAAGTCAGGATCGGGACACCCGTTGAACATCTTATTAATGCTGCCGGTGGACTTCCTGAAGATGCCGGGAAAGTCATAAATGGCGGCCCCATGATGGGAAAAGCACTGAATGAGCTTGATGTCCCCGTATCGAAGGGAACTTCCGGAATACTTATCCTTCCCGATACGCAGGCAAAACGTCCTAAAAGCAAGGTTTGTATCCGTTGTACAAAATGCATATCGGCCTGTCCTATGGGACTCGAACCCTACCTGCTGATGACACTGGCTGAAAAAGAAAGATACGATGATGTAGAAAAAAACAGGGTTCTCGACTGTATTGAATGCGGGTCCTGTTCGTTTATTTGTCCCTCGAACCGGAAGCTTCTCGATTTTATCCGGTTGGGAAAATTTGTGGTTTCAAAAAATATCAGGGAAAGGAACAAAGTATGAGTGATCTGAATGAAAGACTGCTGATTGTTTCACCTTCTCCGCATATACGGTCAGGACTTACAATCCCCAAGCTGATGTATGGAGTGGTGATCGCCCTCATGCCGGCATTCATGTTCTCCGTTTATGCTTTTGGTGTAGGAGCACTGATCGTTACATTGCTCTCGGTTGTCTCCTGTGTATTTTTCGAATACATCATTACACGGTATCTTCTTAAAAGAAATGCTGAGATCAATGACGGGTCTGCACTCGTCACCGGAATATTGCTGGCATTCAATGTTCCCAGCAATTTACCCTGGTACCTGGTCATCATGGGCAGTTTCGTTGCCATCGGGATTGCCAAAATGACCTTCGGCGGCCTTGGCAACAATCCTTTTAATCCCGCCCTTGTAGGACGTGTTTTCCTCCTGGTTTCCTTTCCTGTGCAGATGACTTCCTGGCCGGTAGCATTTGCTTCACGGCTTAAATATGCCGATGTAACGACCGCAGCAACTCCCTTGGGGATCATAAAGGAAGGGCTTCGGAATGGCGACAGCCTCGCCTCATTAATGGCCAAGATCCCTTCACACCTTGATATTTTCCTGGGCCGCGAGCCCGGGAGTCTGGGAGAAATTTCTGCCATCCTGCTTATTCTGGGATTTATTTACCTGTTGTATAAAAAGATCATCACCTGGCATATACCGGTCACCATCATCGTAACCATGTTCGTTTTCAGCGGCATTCTCTGGCTTAGCAACCCCTTGAAATTTACGGATCCGGTATTCCAGATCCTTTCAGGCGGGGCCATGCTAGGCGCCATTTTCATGGCTACCGATTATGTGACTTCCCCGATGACCATCCGTGGCATGATCATCTTCGGGATAGGTATCGGGATCATTACCATCCTAATCAGGGATTTCGGATCATACCCCGAAGGTGTTTCGTTTGCCATCCTGATCATGAATGCCTTTGTACCGGTCATTAATAAATATGTTAAACCCAGAAGATTTGGAGAGGTCTTGAAAAATGGCTAAGAAAGAATCGACATTTATGAATATGCTGGTCACCCTGTTCGTGGTCACGCTCGTATGTTCCACTTCCCTGGCATTTATATACGAGGCAACCAAGGCACCTATAGCCAAGGCGGAAGCTGCCAGGAAACTTGAAGCCATCAATCACGTAGTCTCCGGATTCAATAATAATCCTGCTGATGATATGTTCAAGGTCCCTTCCCCCTATCCCGGCGATAGCCTGGAATGTTACCCCGCCAAAAAAGACGGGCACCTTGTGGGAATGGCCATCAGGACGCTGACTAAGAAAGGATACGGAGGGACCTTCTGGCTCATGGTGGGATTCGATGCAACAGGAAAAATTTCAGATATAGACGTTCTCGAAAACAAGGAAACACCGGGCCTCGGAGCGAAAATGGTACAACCCGAATTCAAGGATCAGTTCAAGGGAATAGATCCGGCACATTTTAATTTAAAAGTCAAAAAGGACGGGGGTGATGTCGATGCCATTACGGCAGCTACTATCACTTCCAGGGCATTTTGCGATGCGGTTAAGAATGCAGTGAATGCCTATGATAAACAGACGAAGAAATGAATAACTGGCAGAATTTTTCAAAAGGGTTCATAAAAGAGAACCCCACATTGGTCCTGATCCTCGGGATGTGCCCAACCCTGGGTGTGACGTCCAGCGCCAATAATGCATTAGGCATGGGACTTGCCACAACATTTGTACTTGTAATGTCAAACCTGGCAGTAACCCTGGTCAAGGATTTTATACCTGACAAGGTGAGGATCCCATCCTATATCGTTATTATTGCTTCCTTTGTCACTATTGTACAGCTTGTAATGTCCGGCTTTTTCCCGGACCTGAATGCCAAGCTGGGAATTTTCATTCCCCTGATCGTGGTAACCTGTATTGTGCTGGGACGCGCCGAAGCCTTTGCTTCCAAGAACAGTGTTGTCCCTTCGGTTATCGACGGTCTTGGCATGGGATTGGGTTTTACTTCATCCCTACTGGTACTTGGCAGTATCAGGGAGATACTTGGCAACCTGTCGTTATTCGGGCATAAGCTTGTACATGCCGACGGGGCTCTTCTTTTTATTCTTGCCCCGGGTGCGTTTATTACCCTGGGATTTTTAATCGCCTTTGTTAACAGACTGAAAAAAACCTGAGTATATGGAATATATTCTTATTATCGTCAGTGCGGTACTTGTAAATAATATCGTTCTGACCCAGTTTCTGGGGATCTGCCCTTTCCTGGGAGTATCAAATAAAGTAACCACATCCTTCGGAATGGGCGGAGCGGTCATTTTCGTGATGACGTTATCGACCATGGTAACATACCTCGCCGATAAATACCTTTTAAATCCGCTGGGACTCGGTTACCTGCAGACCATCAGTTATATCCTCATCATTGCATTCCTTGTGCAGATGGTGGAAATTATACTTAAAAAGGTAAGCCCGGCACTTTACCAGGCCCTGGGCATATATCTTCCCCTCATCACCACGAACTGTACAATACTGGGTGTAGCCATCCTGGTGATACAGAAAAATTTCAACCTCATGGAAAGTGTTGTATTTGCCTTTTCAAATGCCCTCGGATTCACCCTTGCCCTTTTTGTTTTTGCCGGTATCCGTGAACAGTTGGAACTGGCTGATGTACCGAAAGGAATGAGAGGTATTCCTTCAGCCCTGGTTTTAGCGGGGTTGCTATCACTGGCATTTATGGGTTTCTCAGGTATCGTTTAAATTTGTATATTGTATGGAAAAGGAGGAGACTATGATCAATTTGTCCGTGAATTACATGGGCATGAACCTGAAAAATCCAATCATCGCCTCAAGTTGCAGTTTGAGTCATAGTACAGAGGGTGTCAAAAGACTTGCCGATGCAGGAGTCAGTGCCGTGGTCCTTAAATCCCTTTTTGAGGAACAGATCCTTATTGAAGCCCAGGACATCGAACAGTCGGCTGATCTGTCGGGTCATCCTGAAGAGCTTGATTACATCCGTCAGATCGGGATGACACACCGGTCCGATGAATACCTTAAAATGATCGAAAAGGCGAAGGAACTTGTAAAAATTCCTGTCATTGCCAGTATCAATTGCATATCCGATAAAAGATGGCCGGAGTATGCACGGTATGTTGAAGCC
Organism: Cyclobacteriaceae bacterium; assembly: GCA_046703645.1. Lineage (GTDB taxonomy): Bacteria > Bacteroidota > Bacteroidia > Cytophagales > Cyclobacteriaceae > DATDPY01. The sequence goes on along the minus strand of JBJKSY010000449.1, from coordinate 5,409 downwards.
GTGGGTGCTGATGGTATCGAGCTTAATATTGCCATTCTTCCAAAATTCCTGGATGATGATCCGCAGGCAATTGAAGATAAGATATGTAATATCGTATCGATTGTAAAACACAATGTCAATATACCAATCGCAGTCAAGTTAGGCCCTTATTTTACATCCATTCCTGGAATAGCCCGGAAGGTCAGAGAAAGCGGAGCCAGCGGCCTGGTACTGTTCAACCGGTTCTACCAGCCTGATTTTGATATCGAACAATTTGAACTGGAATCCAAAAACCGCTATTCAACTCCTTCAGAGATGTACAATACCCTGAGATGGATGTCGATCCTTTACCAGAAAATAGGATGCAGCCTGATTGCAAATACCGGCATCCATGACGGAGAAGCAGTTATTAAACAACTCCTGGCAGGGGCTAATGCAGTCCAGGTTGCTTCCACCCTCTATATCAATGGCCTCAGCCAGGTACATGCAATGCTTGAGTACATAAAGGAATGGATGATCAGGCACGAATACCGGACTATTGATGAATTCCGGGGCTTAATCAGTCAGAAAAACTCACTTCAGCCTGATTATTTTGAAAGACAACAGTATATTCGAGCTTTGGTTGGAGTTGAATAACCATTGATCGAAAATGTTTAAATGGATCAGGAAACTGTTCGGACTTAAAAGCAGGGAAGAAATACTCATCGAAATCGTACACCGTGGGCCATACATCATTGATGTACGCACACCTGCCGAATATAAAATGGGACATGTTCAGCAGGCAGTAAATATATCGCTCGACCAGATCAAAAAAAATGCCGAGAAGATCCGGAAAATTGAAAAGCCGGTCATTACCTGCTGTCAGACAGGTAGCAGAAGCGGAAGGGCGGCACGGATTCTGAAACGAAGAGGGATCGAAACCTATAACGGCGGAGGCTGGGTAAACCTTAAAGATATTATCAAAGCCGCTAATTCCATTTAAATTATTTTTCCCCTGACACCCGAAAATCATGGAAATCAGACCTTATGCATCACCGGCCATCCAGAATACTATTTCTTGCACCTTATCCATTTGATGAGGCCCCTTCTCAGCGTTATCGGTTTGAACAGTATTTTCCTCACCTGGTCAGGCAGAATCTTTTAATAAGATCCTATTCATTCTACGGTAGTGTATTCTGGGAAAGCAGAGTTTCAAAGAGTAATCCGGTTATGACATCTTTTAGGTTTATATCAGCCTGCGCTGCCCGGGTATATCATACTTTAGCTTGCTTGAAATACGACAGGATCTTTATTCACCGGGAAGTCTGTCCTGCCGGGCCACCGGTTTTTGAATGGATCATCGCCAAAGTCCTGCGGAAAAAGATCATATATGATTTTGATGATGCCATATGGCTTACCGATGATCTTGAAAGATCCCGGATGCTGGATAAAATAAAATGGAGAAGCAAAGTGGCGTTGATCTGTAAGTGGAGTTATAAAGTCAGTTGCGGCAATGAATATCTTAGAAAATATGCTCTTGAGTTTAACAAAAACAGTTATTACAACCCTACCACTATTGACCTGGCGCTTACGGCCGACCGCCTGCACCAGCACACAGGAGGCGTTGTAGTTATCGGCTGGACGGGATCTCATACCACCTTAAAGTATTTATACCTGCTTACCGATCTTCTTGATGGCCTTACCCGAGATGCCGGATTCAGGCTTTTGATCATCTGTAATAAAAGGCCGGAATGGAATATTAAAAATTATGAATTCATTGAGTGGAATAAAACCCGGGAAATTGACGATCTCATGAAAATTGATATCGGTCTGATGCCTCTTCCCGAGAATTCATGGACCCTCGGCAAATGTGGTTTTAAAGCCCTGCAGTACCTGTCGCTCGGGATCCCGGCCCTCGTATCGCCTCTGGAAGTGAACAAAAAGATAGTCGACCATGGCTTGAACGGATACCTTTGCAAAACCATTGAAGATTGGAGTAAATACATTGTTGAACTTGCCGGGGATCCATTAAAAAGAATACGATTCGGTGAACACGGAAGAAAAAAAGTGGAGTCGGATTATTGTACGGCATCCAACCTTGCCAACTTCCTGGGTCTTCTGGAATAAAGGATAAGTATCATAGCAATCATATAAAAGGGCATCATCGGAATTTTATACCTGACAAGGGATCCGAAATTATAGGTTGAAACTCCCACGGCGAACGAAAAGGTCAGGGCAAATACGAGGCTGAAAATGGCTACAGGATTTGATGTCAGTGTTTTGAATGAATAAGCGGGGCCGGCATTTATCAAAGCATATAATGTAAATAACAGGAAAAACAGGCTTTCCACCGCTGAAAGCAACATAACGGGATTCTTTGATTCCCATAAATAAGGCCTGAAAAGTGTAACCCAAATGGCCTTATATGATTTTTTAAGTACACCCTTGGGTGAAAAATCATAATCCCCCAATGTATAGGTTGAGCCACCTTCTGTATTGCTGACATAAGATATCCATGAAGCGGTAGCCTTGGCAGTCTGAGTCAGGGATGTAAGATTGTATCTTGTATTTTCAGAACTTACCTTTATGACCGAATAAAAGCCCGCAATGAATACCAGAACCAATATGACGGGCAGAAGCATCACTCTCAGTACCAGGTTACGTATGGAAGTTATATATTCAATATACAACCAGATCAGCAATGGAGGCAACAGGCACATCAGGATATAGATCTTTACAATATACAGAAGGTAAAATGATAAAAAGAGGATAACGATATTTCTTCCTATTGACTTCTTCTCAATGAAAAGATTGATAAAACCGTAAACCGCCCAGCACACGGCCCCCATGGTAAGAGAATCATTCATAAGACCTGAACCCCAGAAAACCACTGATGGAATAAAAAATATTGCGAGGGCAAACTGAAGATGAAGTTTCGGATACATTCTGTAGAATGCCTTGTACATAAACCAGCTTCCGCTGAAACTGAACAAAGCAAATAAAATGGCAGTCGCACTGTAGGTATGAAATGTCAGAAGGTCGAGCAGACTTGCTATCCTTATAACAAAATAAGACGACGGATCGGTGAAAAATACTATTTTAGAAGAATACTCATATGTATTTATCATATAATCTCCCGCCCTGCTGAACACCAGGGAAAGTCCTTTCAAGGGAGAATCAAGGAAAGCCTTCCAGATATAATAGCTCCCCTGATCAAAAAAAACGAAAGTATCTCCGCCTTTATAATAAAACTGGTATATCAATCCAAGGAATATGGCTCCCAGCACACGAACGATCATAGCAGGATAAAAATATCTCCGTGTGATTCGGTCCGCAATCCTGCCTGATACCGGAATGGATACCATGAAAATCAGGATCAGAAGCAAGGGGGTGACAATTAAATCCCGGAGTGTCATCTCAATTCTTTTAATAAAAGGCGCGCGCGTTTATTGGTCTCGTCTTTTCGTTTCGAATCCTTTTTGACTTTCTTGAAATATTCCCTGGCGGCGCTTTTATCTTTTTGTTTCATGGCAATTTCACCCAGCGAGAGATAGGAATATAAATAATATCCCGACTCCGTATCGTTTCCTGCAATGGCATAACCGATGCACAATTTATAATATTTTTTTGCCGCTTCAATATCTCCCTTGCGTTCCTTGACCTGCGCCAGGAAAAATGAAGCCCAACGGCCTTCAATATTGCCATAACCGAATTGCCCGCTGTCCACCCGGTTGAGAATCTGTCTGGATTGCAACTCTGTCTCGCTGGTATAACCCATTGAATATAACATCCTGGCATAAAACCGGTGAAAATAAGAATTATCAGGGAAGGTCTTATGCAAGTATTCAGAAATTACCAAAGCACCCTGGGGATCATGCTCATCCGTTGCTAGTATACGCATCAGGAAATACTGTGCTTCCGTACGAGTATAAAAAGCATTATTGGCGACTGTTTTCAGTTGCTTCAACCCCAATGCCTTGTCCCCCTTTGGGAAAAATGCCATAATAGGTTTAAGCCAGGGGTAATTCTCAGGTATCCAGACAGAAAAGTAATTGAATAAAGCATCCCCGAACATCAGTTCAGGACTCAGGTAGGAATTGCCCCGGCAATCCTCGAAATACTTTAACGCATTCCTGCTGGCAAAAGCTGCTTTGAACCAGTCGCTCCTTTCACCGTACAACCTTCCTTCAAATCCATACCCCGCCGCCAGGAAAAATGCGCCTTCTATCCGGCAACGGGGTTTTTCGTATAATTTCTTTGCGAAATATATTGCCGAATCGATATATGCCAGGAAACGGTCGTCATATTGCTTATCGTTATAATCAATATTGATCTTCCACCAGGTGCTGAGCCCCATAAGAAAATAGCCTATGGGGTGATCGGGATACCGTTGCTTGATCCATCCGAAAACTTTTTCAGCCTTGTCAAATTTGAAATCATACATATCATTAATCGCTTCGGTGGATGCGATCTGGATATCCTTATCTTCTATTAACAGGATCTGTGATGTATCCTGCTGGTTTTCAACCTGGCAAAAGGCTGGTATTGAAAAATAAACAATTAGTAAAATAAAAATATAACTTCGCTTTTTCATCAATATATGATACTTACACCTGTCTTTTTTTATAACGACGAAGTTGGCTGTCTGAATAATTTATGCTAAAATATATCTTTCAACATCAAATCGGATATTCCTGCCTATGACAGTTAATTATTCAAATCCGATGGCCGGGATTTTTGATGAATATAAAGAAATTGATAAACGGTTTTTCTTCATCCTGGTCTGCCTTATATCTTTTCTTTTGCTGTTTCTCAAAAAGACCCTCATCGAAAGTCATATAGCTGCATTTGAAATCCTTGAGGAAAGGGGTCAGATGGGAATATATCATGCGATAAGCGCTCTTCAATATTTTACCATACCTGTCGTTTATCTGTACAAATTTACTGTAACGGCATTTATTCTGTGGGTAGGTTGTTTTACCTGGGGCTATAAGGTGGATTATTCCCGTTTATGGCAGCTCACTATGCTGGCAGAATGCATTTTTTTTGTTGCAGAGTTCATAAAGATCATTTGGTTCCTTGTATTCAGTACCGATCCGGATATCTGGGAGGTACGCGCTTTTTATCCATTTTCACTGATGAACCTGTTTAATTACCAGGACATAAGCGCATCACTGCATTATCCCTTAAAGGCGCTCAATCTTTTCGAGGTAACCTATTGGGTCATATTAATCTATGGAATTCAGTATTTGTCAGGCAAGAAGATGAGCATATCCGTTTATATTGTATCATCCTTTTATATTTTCTGGTTTTTATTATGGCTTGCATTTTATATAATTGTTTATAAATAAAATAAATTTTTTATCCATTTATTCATATGGGAAATCCATGCGTAGGAATCATCATGGGAAGCAAATCAGACCTGGGCATCATGAAGGAAGCAGCACAGGT
>JBJKSY010000448.1:0-3319 GCA_046703645.1 Cyclobacteriaceae bacterium | reverse complement strand
TGGTGAATGAAAAAGTAACTCCGGGAAGTTTCTTTTATTATATCGCGGAGCAATTCGAACACCATCCCTGGCATGGACTCCATTTCTGGGACCTTATCCAGCCCTATTTCATGTTCATTGTCGGGGTAGCCATCCCATTTTCCGTGGCCAACCGGAAAAAGAAAGGTCAGACCGACCTTCAGATCCGTAACCATGTTTTCCGGCGTTCCCTTACCCTGCTCTTTCTCGGGTGGGCCCTGTATTGTATCGGGCCCGGAAAAATAAACTTCTTTTTTCAGAATGTTCTTGCCCAGCTTTCAGTAACCTACCTTATCGCCTACCTGATCATGAATAAGCCGGCAAGAACGCAGATCCTTATCTCTCTGGGATTGATAGTAATTACGGAAATTATTTACAGGACATTCCCTGTGGAAGGCTTTAACCACCCTTTCGTAGCTAACCAGAACTTCGGGACCTGGCTTGATCTTCAATATGGGGGAGCTGACCTTGAAGGACATTGGGTTTCATTTAATGCCATACCTACAACCGCTCATACAATCTGGGGTGTGCTGGCAGGACAATTATTGATGAGCAAAAAAACAGATAAGCAAAAATTACAGGCTCTTTTAATTGCAGGCCTGATCGGGGTCGTGGCCGGCTACGCCCTGAATCCTGTTACGCCCATAATAAAACGAATATGTACTTCTTCCTTTATTTTAGTCAGCGGAGGCTGGACCCTTTTGTCGCTGGCCTTCTGGTACTGGCTCATTGATATAAAGAAACAAAAGAAATGGTCATTATTCTTTGCTATTGTTGGATTGAATCCCCTGTTCATCTATCTGTTTGCCAATGTTAACGGATCAGGCTTCCTCGAACATATCGTTCATCCGTTTACAATGCTTTTCTTCGGATGGATGGGAGAATCGGGAGCAGGGATCATGACAAGCCTGGTGGTGCTCTTCATCTTATGGTATATATGTTACTGGCTTTACAGGAGAAAAATCTTTATCCGGATTTAGAAGCTATTGCATTTGACTTGCTGCAATTCACTTTTACCACTGCTCTTTAAATCATATAATTTGGACGTGTCAATATTGTCTTAATCCTGATTTAACTTATATTTATTGGTTATAAAATCGAAAAATCAAGCTCCCGATCAAACATCAACCAATACAATTATTGACAAATGAATCCAGGAATTGAAAAACTTGAATCCTTAGTAGCCAATTCATCAACCGACTCTTCTGCTGTGGATAAATTCTTCCGGGAACTCTGGTCAATCGGGGCAACCCTGCCCGGGATTGAAAGAAGGAACCTGGTAAGAAAGATGGATGAGGTGATCCAATCATTACGGCCTGTCAATAAAAATTATCTGGGCACCATCAGGCTGGCTTATGGATTTATTGATTTTCATGAAGGCAATTACGAATTATCATTGAAGCAGCTTGCAGAGGCCCGTAAATTATTTGAGGAAGTAAAGGACGAGATCGGCCTCCAGTGTGCCACGGCCATGACAGGGTTCAATTACAGGACGCTGGGTGAGCTTGAGCTCGCACTCAAATGCCTGTTTGATGCTTATGCATTTCTTTCCGGAACGAATGTCGATAAGATCTGGCTGGTATTCTGCGTTTATAATCTTGCTGAGATCTATTCGGAAACGAAACAGTATGAAGAATCACTGCGATTTTACGAACTTACCTGTAAACTGACCGAAGAAAACGGGAACCGCCATATGCTTTCCCGGGCATTGAACGGCATTGGTGTTGTCTTCCAGCACCAGAAAAAATATGCCATGGCCCTTGACTACTTCACAAAATCCCTGAACCTGAGTGATGAATTAAAGAATCTCCCAGTAAAAGCACGGGTGCTGACCGATCTCGGCTTATATTATTTTGAACTGGAAGATTACAAAATGTCCGCGGGTTATCAGGAAAAAGCTTTACAGATCAGAAGGGAATTAAATATCCCAAACGGGATGGTTACCAATATGGAGCACCTGTCTGAACTTTATTTCAGGGAGAATAAACCAGATGAGGCTGTTTCCATGCTCCTCGAAGCGCTTAAAATCGCAGAGGAAATCAAGGTAAAGCCGAAAATGTTCCAGATCCATCTCATGCTCTCCGGCATCTACCAGTCAAAAAATGAGTTGGTAAAAAGCCTTTTTCATTATAAAATATTTTATTCCATCCGCGAAGAAGTTCAGCATGAGGATAATGAAAAGAAAATCAAAAACCTGAAGCTCATTTTTGAAGCCGAGCAGACAAAAAAAGAAAATGCTGTCATCAAGGCACAAAAGGAGGAGATCCAGAGGAAAAACTCTGAATTACAGGAAACAATCGATGAGCTCACCATTACCCGTGTAAGCAGGAAAGCAAAAGCTTTAACCCTTGTACTGGCTGTCATTCTTTTTATCGCGGAAGATCCTTTCGATTATATTGCTTCCTATATAGTGACCAGCCATAATTACTTTCTGACGTTACTTGTCAAATTAGCTTTCATCCTTTCACTGAATCCCATTAACAATGCCATTGAACATTATCTGTTGAAGCGGGTCATATTAAAAAAGAAACAGACGCAGGAAGCCTTGATCGTATCATAAATCCTGACCTGGATGGACAAATTTCATCCGTTACTCCTCGTCACCGGCAGATAAAGCTTCAACAATCAAAGAGGTTATCCGAAAACCGGTATCAGATCATGGGTAACCAAATTAACAGAAATTCAACTTCTGATTCCGGAATAAGAATATTGATTTTATAATTTTAATCAATAATTTCCACGGCTATTTTCATTATTTAAATGATATTCCCTAACTTATATTTTCTAAATCTGTCAGGCATTAATTTTTATTTATCATGAAAATGAGATACCCCTTTATCCTGGTTGCCTTAATCTATATTCAGGTTCCAGCCTTCCGTGCCGATGCCCAAAATTATCCATTTCAGGATACCGCACTTTCCGATGATGCGCGCATTGATAACCTGGTCTCCCTGATGACGTTGGATGAAAAGCTGGATCATTTTTCACCTTTTCTGAAAGGCATTCCCAGACTCGGGGTAAAAGGCACTCGGACAGTAGAAGGCTTGCATGGCCTGGCATGGAGCGGCCCTGCAAACTGGGCTGTCAAGGGGAAATACGCAGCACCCACCACTTCCTTTCCGCAGGCCATAGGACTTGCTCAGATGTGGGATCCCGGGTTACTTCGTCAGGTAGCCTCCTGGGAAGCGGAGGAGGCCCGTTACCTGGCGCAAAACAAAAACTTCGGCAATGGAGGCCTGATCGTGTTTGCGCCGAATGCCGACCTGGGAAGAGATATCCGCTGGGGACGTACGGAAGAATG
>JBJKSY010000447.1:0-6678 GCA_046703645.1 Cyclobacteriaceae bacterium | reverse complement strand
CTTCTGATTCCGTCAGGGGTTTATCACCCATCAGGGCGTTAAGGGTATTTACATTGCACCCCTGAAAGGATAATGCAATCAGGAATAAAGCTGAAATGACTATTGACTTGGTTTTCATAAATTAAATTCATTTGGTAAAGACCATTTACAAAGATTGTTATTCTTTTTGATTATCCTTCATGAACAGTAAAGAAAATCGGGTTCACGAGTCTCAAAATGATATTCATATGTGTTTGAAATCAGCTATGTTAATTCCCGTGTACCACACAAGAAAGGTTAGCCTGGACATTTAAGCCGGTATTCTATATCATAGGTAAATAAATAAATTGGGGATTTATGCATTAAAGATTAAAAGGACCATTTCAAATATTCAATAAGTCATTCCAAAGATTCAGCCGCCGGGGTGTACATTTGCGACTTAATTAGCACCATCCCTATGAGCCACCAAAACAAGATCTTCATTATCGATTTTGACAGTACATTCATAACCACCGAAACGCTGGACATCCTGGCGGAAACTTCCATGGGGAAGGACCCCGCCCATCAGGAGAAAGTAAATAAGATCAGGGAAATTACAAGGGACGGCAGTGAGGGGAAAATCCCGTTTTCCGATTCACTGGAAAAAAGGATAGCCCTGATCAAGGCTAACCGGAAACATTTTCCGGATGTAATTGAAAAGCTCAAGACCAGCATATCTCCTTCCTTTGCCAGGAATAAAAAGTTTTTCCAGGATTATTCGGATCAGGTTTTTATCATTTCCACCGGTTTCAAAGAACTTATTGAGCCCGTAGTTACAGAATTCGGCCTGAAAAAGGAAAATATTTATGCCAATACTTTTACCTACGATTCAAAAGGAAATATCAATGGATTTGACAGGACGAATGTTCTTTCTCAGAATAATGGCAAGGCGCTTTTACTGAAGGACCTGAACCTGCATGGAGATATATATGTGATTGGCGATGGCTATGCCGATTACCAGATCAAGGCAGCCGGTCTGGCCAACCGTTTCTATGCTTTCACTGAGAACATTGAAAGGGAAGCGATCATGGACAAGGCGGATTCCGTGGCTCCGTCGCTTGATGAAATATTATACCAGCAGAAAATTACCGCATCGGTTTCTTATCCCAAGAACAGGATCAATATTTTGCTGCTTGAGAATATCCATCCCAAGGCCGAGGAGATCCTGAGGCAGGAGGGGTATACCGTTGAAGTGCATCATGCCGCTCTCGATGAAAAGGAACTTTCTGAGAAAATCAGGCACGTATCCATTTTAGGTATCCGCTCTAAAACACATGTGACGGCGAAAGTACTGGAAAATGCAAACCGGCTTATGGCTGTCTGTGCCTTCTGCATCGGAACTAACCAGATCGACCTGGATGCCTGTCTCGACAAAGGGATCGCGGTATTCAACGCCCCCTTCAGCAATACCCGGTCGGTAGTGGAACTGGCTATCGGGGAGATCATCATGCTGATCAGGAATATCCCTGATAAAAGCAGTAAAATGCATGTCGGACAATGGGATAAATCCGCCAAGGGAAGCAATGAAATCCGGGGCAAGAAACTCGGTATTATCGGTTATGGAAATATAGGCTCCCAGCTTTCCATCCTGGCTGAGGCGATGGGAATGGAAGTTTCCTATTATGATCTTGTTGACAAACTGGCGTTGGGAAACGTCCGCAAGTGCGAAACCCTGCAGGACCTGCTGAAACAATCCGATATCATTACCCTTCATGTAGACGGAAGAAAAGAGAACAGGAACCTTATCGGTGAAGCTGAATTTGCCCTGATGAAAGAGGGGGTGATCTTCATGAACCTCAGCCGTGGGCATGTAGTGGATATAAAAGCCTTAAGAAAATATGCTGATGCCGGAAAGATACGGGGAATGGCCGTCGATGTTTTCCCGGAAGAACCAAAAAGCAACAAGGATGAATTCGTTTCCGAGATACGCGGTTTGCCTAATACCCTTCTTACCCCGCATATCGGCGGCAGCACAGCCGAAGCTCAATATAATATTGCCAACTTTGTGCCTTCTAAAATTATCGACTATATCAATTCAGGAAGTACGGCCAATAGCGTTAATTTCCCTGAGATCCAGTTGCCTTCATTCAAGAATGCTCACAGGCTCATCCATATCCATCATAATGTGCCGGGCGTACTGGCAAATATCAACCGGGTGCTGGCCAGCCGCAATATTAATGTTCTTGGCCAGTATCTTAAGACAAACGAGAAGATCGGTTATATGATCCTTGCCGTTGACAAGGAATACGATGTCGAGGTGATCAATGAGCTGAAGAAAGTAGAACATACCATTCGATTCAGGGTTTTGTATTGACCGGCGGTATTCAGGTATATTCCGGATGCACCGGATAGCTCAGGGATTGTAATTATTCTAACCGGGCATAAAAAAACCCACCAGGCCCGGGGTTATGCAAACCCGATTTTATCAGGATTTGGGTTGCCTTCTATCTCAACAATCCACTGTTAACCCCGTCTGAGGTTTAACCAGAGACGGGGCCCCGCAGTCGGATAAACCTACGGCGGAGTGAGGCCCGGTTTCCATAGAAGGACAGCGCCCGGAATTGTCTAGATGTTAAGTTTGACAATAAATATCCTGGCTCTGATGGGTAATCTCTTTATTCTTTTTCAAGGAACGTCTAACGAAAATTACATAATAAGTTTATCATTCACAATTTAAGTAATTATTTTTATTTGCTTTCAAGTGCATGACATGAGTAAACAAAACTTTTTCACATTACATCCGGCCCCGGCCTATTTTACCTTTCCTTTTCATGTCCGTCAAAGCGTGAAATCTGCCCTTTTTACTTCCGTCATTTCACAGGTCCAACGTGAAGAAATTTCCGGGGCATTTATAGGATCATTAGGCAAGCTGTTGGGGATACCGGAAAATTATGTGGCTGTTCTTTTCCATTCCGAATATGATTTTCTTTCGCTGGCAGGAGACATTTTTTTACGCTCACGTTCCCTTCACCTCGTGCATGGCAGCAGGGGAAAGGAATTTGCCGGATTGCTCAAATTCAGGAAATATCATCCCATAACCTCGACATTCAATCCGAATTTCAGTGAAGATAAGCTGAAAGTGATTCCTGCGAATATTCCCGCATTCATTTTTATGACCGAACCTGAATCCGGCTCATGCCTCCGGCTGGAAATGATCCATAAACTCATGCCTTCCCGGCCGGAATTCATGCATTTCGAACTTACCATGATGATACCGGGATCATTGCCGGTATTTAAAGATATGCCTTCCTTTTCATTCGGATTCAATACCTCATTCGGTTTGCCTTTCCCTGAGGTGATCTGGTTTTTATCGAAACACCTTTTCGATGATCTCATGCTTACTTACAGTGGTCGCTTCCCGATAAATCACCTGCAATTGCTTAGAGAAGACTTTTACAGTTTCGGCCAGCCCGACCTGCTCTTTCTTGATGTAGGGAATAAGATTTTGGAAGATTTCAATGCCCGCGGGATCAAGAGCATCATGAATGAAACAAAATACAAGGCCTCGATCCTGGAACACGCCCTTTCCGGGAATCCGGCATTTGTATATGCTGTCAAAGAACCGTCTAACCGTTCCCTTTCTTCCATAGTCCTCAATTATGCAGGAAAGTCGGAAGATATAACCGCTGCCTTAAGTCGCAGGGGACTAAGTGTCGATTTTCTCAGGATTAAAGGAAATTCGCAATGGATCAGGATCACGAATTTTCCTGTCCACTCAAAAGAACAATTCGAAATGCTAGCTGATCTGCTGGCAAGCCAGAATTAAGCTTCCGGCATTACCAGCCATAGGATCAGATAAGCAACCAGTCCCGGAATGATACCTGTAACCAGGGTAAGGAATGCAAATATCAGCCTGACCCAAACGGAATCCAGGTTAATGGCATTTGCAATTCCGCCGCAAACTCCGGCGATTATTTTGTTCTTTGATCGGATGAAGTCCTGGGAGCTCATATCACTATTACCATTTTGGGAATAAAATCCAAAATCCGGAAATTCAAAATACCTCCAAGTCCTATTTTATCGAAATTTAAGGGTTTTTTTTATTTGGTCCCTGTTTTGCAAAAAAGATATTGCAGCCAGAGTTTGATTTCGAGGGGAAGCAGAGATCAGGGAGTTAACAGGAAAGAATGAATTTTGTGTTGGCTGTGTAGTAGAGGGCACTCCGTCGGCGGGGTGCCTTATTTTTATTTGTGGAATTTTCCTGCGCTTCAGGGAATGATCAGGGAAGAGTCGCCGTAACTCAGAAACCTGTAATCATGCATGATGGCTTCCGTATAGATCCTTTTCCAGTCAATTCCCGTAAATGCCGCCACGAGTAATATCAGAGTTGAACCCGGCAGGTGGAAATTCGTTACCAGACCGTTACATATCCTGAATTTATAACCGGGAAGGATATATATCCCGGTTTCACCCGTGATTTTATCTATATGCTGTTGATCGAAAAAATCAAGAATAGCCTGCAGGGATTTTTTCAGTGGAGGTAATTCCTGTTCCGGTATTTCATATGGCTGCAGCCGGGATATATTAAGTTCATTTTTTTTCTCCATCAGCAGGTCGACACCGAACCAGTACATGGATTCGAGCGTTCGCATGGCCGTAGTTCCCACGGGGATCACAGGCCCCGGGTGGTTGAGTATCCTGATCACATTTTCACGCGTCAGCGAAAGCTGTTCCCGGTGCATGTTATGATCGACTGCATTGGAAGTTTTTATAGGCTGGAATGTTCCCGCACCGATATGCAGGGTAATGAACTCAAGGCCGAAATTTTTCTGTTTAAGTTCATCAAGAATTTTATCAGTAAAATGAAGGCCTGCGGTAGAAGAGGCTACCGCCCCTTCGATCCTGGAATAAACGGTCTGGTAACGGATCTTATCCTCCTCCACCGGATCACGGTTGATGTAGGGGGGAAGCGGGATCTGACCCAATTCAGTGATTATTTCCGAAAAGGTAATCCGGGGATCTTCCCAGCGGAATCTCACAAGGCCCTCTTCGGCATTGTCGATACTTGCTGTAAGTACGACAGTCTTACCACCTATTTTAAGATCCTGGGTCAGTGAAGAATGATCGTGCCAGCGTTTCAGATTCCCGATCATGCATTTCCACACTCCTTCATGCTTTTCATTCATGGCGCGTGCAATCTCGCCGGATGGAAATACCGGGTTCAGCAAAAAGATTTCAATTATTGCGCCTGTCGGTTTCCTGAAATGCAGCCTTGCAGGGATGACCCGCGTGTTGTTGAAAAACAGTAGTGCACCCTCAGGAAGAAGCGAAATGATTTCCGGGAATTTATGATGAGTAATTTTTCCTTTATGATAGAAAAGCAGTCTCGACTGATCCCGTTCCGGAAGAGGATAAGCTGCAATCCTGTCCTGCGGAAGATCGTAAGTATAATCTTCAGGGTCAATGAATCTTTCGTGTTCTGTTGCCGGGCCGGCCATAAAATTGATGGATCAGATCTGGGAATTACTCATCGCTTCCCTGTCATCAATATATCTTTTCTGCGATTCTTTTAATGCTTTGATGGCGGCATTCTTATCCTCCCAGCCCTCTATTCCGACCTTCTTTTTTTCGAGGTCCTTGTATACCTGGAAAAAATGCTCGATCTCTTTCAGGAGATGGGGATTAACATCTTCGAGACTGTTGATCTGGTTCCAGATCGGATCTTTCACGGGTACGCATAACAATTTTGCATCCGGTCCTTTCTCAACGTACATTTTAAACAGGCCGATGGGTTTTACTTCGATCAGGCAGCCGGGGAAAGTGGGTTCGGAGACCAGTACCATCGCATCGATAGGATCGCCGTCGAGGGCCAGGGTTTCCGTTACAAATCCGTAATCGCTCGGGTAATGCATGGAAGAAAAAATCATCCTGTCGAATCTTACTACTTTTTTAACCATGTCATACTCATATTTATTCCTGCTGCCTTTGGGAATTTCAATGAAAACATCGACTGTAAATTCCTTTGATTCACTCATTATTGGATTGTTATGTTTTAAATTTGTTTCGAAGATCCGGGATTTCCGGAGCAACCGGAAATCATTCATGAAAGACGATGATCCGTATACAATCCTGCAAATATAACTTAAAATTTAAATTTGAAGCCGGGACATCAAGAGGCGTACTCAGAGATCGGAATACCTGGTTCATCCGGATTTCCGACGGGGAAGGCAGGGAGGGGTTCGGCGAATGTTCACCTCTGAAAGGCCTGAGCATCGATTATTCTGAGGATTTTGATTCCCAATTGGAAAAGTTTTGCAACCAGGCTGCCCTTCAATTGCTTGAAAATGGGATCGGTCTGGAAACGGCAGCCAAAGTTCCACCGGCTTTCCCGTCGGTGAGGATGGGCCTTGAAACAGCATTGCTGGATTTTATGAACGGAGGCCGCAGGATTATATTTAATAATTCATTTATCCGTTCAGCCCTGAAAATTCCCGTTAACGGTCTGGTATGGATGGGTATCTACGAGTTCATGGAAGAACAGCTAAAACGAAAATTGCTTGACGGCTATACATGTATTAAAATAAAGATCGGGGCGATTGATTTCGAAGAAGAGATCAGGCTGATTAAAAGTATCCGTGAAAAATTCGGCCCGGATCAAATTACTGTCAGGGTGGATGCCAACGGGGCTTTTGACCCGGAAGATGTTTATTTTAAACTTGA
>JBJKSY010000446.1:0-7737 GCA_046703645.1 Cyclobacteriaceae bacterium | reverse complement strand
CTGGTAGAATGCAGTAGAGGGTAGCACTAATTATCCCGAAAAAATCATAACATCTTATTATCCTTCAGCCACGCCTCCACCCGTTCATGCTCCCGTTGATTCGTTTCCTCCGCATATTTCAACACCTTTTTAAACCTTTCATCATTCCGGATATTATCAAGTAACGGACAATATCGAAGTAAATTAATATCATAAGTCCTGAAGAATTTCTTCTTTTTCCAGTTCTCTAAATATTCGAAACACTGATCATAATTACCCAAAACGGCATTTATGGCTGCGATGTCAAAATAGCCGAGCCATGGCCATAAATCATTTATATTATTGTTTTCCTTAATTCGCTTTAAACGTTCCGTTAACTGAGCATCAAAAAATTTCTTTGCTTCTTTTTTTCGATCTACCTGCCATAATGTGTAGGAGAAAAACAGAGATCTTGAGTCACAGTGGCCTGTATTTTTTAAACCTTTTAAAATATAATTGTATGCTTCATTATCATTTCTAAGCATTGAATTGCACATGATCATGTACCAATAAATATACCCATTACCAGGATTCCTTTCCAGGCATTTTAATCCAATGTCCATAGTTTTTTTATAGTCGCCTAAATTAAGGTAGATTTCATGCAAGCCTTCATAACGGGAAGTAGTATCATTTTCCAATTCAAAGGCTTTATTGAAATAATAAATTGACTGCTTTTCAAAACCTAATTCATAATAGGCATGACCCAGGTTCCGAAATACCCAGGGACGTGTATTTGTATGATCCAGGTAAATAGCTTTTGTAAGATTCTTAATTGCTTCGTACCTATTTCCAAAAAAATATAATTCACCAAATCCAATTAAAAAATACGCATTTGAATAATTGGGATTAATTTCCAGAATTTTATTCAATTCAACCCTGGCTTGTTCAGGATTGTTTTTAAAAACAAAGTAGTTTGCCATTAATTGATAGCCCTCTTCAAGCCTGTTATTTAGGGAAAGAGCTTTTTTTGCAAGCAACAATAAGGTATCGGAAACGTCTGTGTCTGGTATATTTTGATAATAATGTGCCATCGCAATACCTAAACTTGAATAAGCCTGGGCAAATGTTGAGTCTGATTGAATGGCTCTTTTAAAGTAATCAATAGCCATTAATGTCTGCTTATTCCAATCTGCATTCATTTTATATGCTTCCATAAATTCTTCATGTCCTCTTAAATATAGGTCATAGGCTGACATGTTTTTAGTTGGAACAGTTTCTATGATATCTTTCTCTTTAGGGGTTAGCGAAGCGAACATTTTTTTAGTTATAGTTTGAGCGATTTCACTTTGTGTATCAAAAACATTAGACAGGTTTCTTCGATAACTATCACCCCATACATGCCCTTCTATATGGCTTCTTGTTTTAATCAATTGTACATGAATCATCACCTGATTATCAATTTTTTGCACACTCCCTTCAAGTATATATCTTACATTTTCCTTTTCGGCAATTTCTGCCGCCGATAATCTGGTAACACGATATTTTTCAGAAGTCGTTCTTGACTTTACAGTAAGATCAGCAACTTTAGAAAGATTATTCACGATTTGTTCCATCATTCCGTTTACGAAATATTCATTTTCCTTATCGGAACTTTCATTATGGAACGGCAGCACCAGAATTGATTTTTCAGGTCGATTATCTTTTTGTGATGATAAAAATGAGAATATAAGGTAAACTGAGAGGATGGCAATAATAAAAATCCCTGAAACTAGCACGATAGTTTTTTTATGACCGGCTAATTTTTCTAATAAATTTTGTTTTTTAGCCGGAGTATCTTCACAAAAAACGTGGTATACCTTAATTGGTTCATCAACATTTTTAAATCTTTTTTCCTGGATATATTTAGTATTAATACCCGACTTATTTTTAATATCCTGATAGACGGTAGACGAAATGCTGATACAACCCGGTGCCGTTGATTCTTCTAGCCTTGAAGCTATATTCACTACATCGCCCAGTACATCTTCACCGGCAAGCACTAATTCACCCTCGTGAATTCCGATTTTCAGCGGAATACCATTGGCTTTTGTTTCCTTCTGGATATCCATGGCACATCGAACCGCATCGGAAGCCAGTGTAAAGCTGGCCAGGACCCCGTCACCGATTTCCTTGATCAGATGTCCATTGTATTTTTCTATCAGGAGTTTATGGATCCGGAGGTTTTCTGCCAGCATCGCATAGGCTTTATCCTCATCCCTTCCCATTAGGGCAGTGTATCCGACAATGTCGGTAAACATAACAGCTCCAAGCCGGCGGTCTTCAGGCATGTTAATAAAAATGTTATTGAATTAAAATATACCAGGCCTTATTTATATAACAGGATATTCACTTAATAAGGCTCGATCCTAAACGTTCGAATATGGAATCCTAATATCCACTTCTCAATATTCGATTTATGATTTTCAATTTTCATTCTACTATTCACCAATCTCCATTTTTATTATTCTTGTTTGAAACCAACTGCCAATAACAGTAGAACTTTAAAAGTCAGTGGCTATAGAATTCATTTTTAGGTTTTAACCTAATTCTTAAAATATTTTAAATATTACTGAACTATTTCGGCTATTCAAGTTTCATAAAGCTTAATATCCATTATTCTGTTTTAATGTTGGTTGATTATTCAACATGCTATTATCAATGGCGCCCTGAGGTATCGGAAATATCTCGTTGACTCCCTTTTTAAATTTGGCTTCCTTAAAATAATCCCTGTTTTTGCTTTCAAATTCAAAATATTTATTCATAACCTCATAAGCTACTCCCCACCTGACAAGATCAAAGAAACGATGTCCTTCCATTCCCAATTCCAGTCTCCTTTCAAAACGTACTGCTTTTCTTGCGTATTCCTGATCCGGAAAAGATGAATAGGTATTGATTTTATAGTTGGCAGCGATTGAGTCCCCATTCATTACAAACCCATCAGGATTTGCTGCACGTTCTCTGATTTGATTGACATAATCTCGTGCTTTTTCCAAATTGCCAAGTTCTTCCTCTGCTTCAGCAGCAAATAAAAGAAGATCAGCATATCTCAATAATTTCAGATTATTTGTATTAAACCCTGCCGTCCAGCTAGAAGAGGATATATCACTATAAAGCCCGTATTGTGATTGATAAAAGGCATTTTTCTTGGGAGAATAGGGGCCTCCATATTTTTGATCACGGATCCAATCATAGCCGGGATGCTTCCCCCAGTCTAGGTAAGGGATTCCTCTTCTCCCCACAGTCCAATCAAGTCTTGGATCAAGTGTACCTGGATATGGCGTAAAAGGATCTGTAGATCTTAAGCCTTGATCACTGGTTACATCCCATGCATTATAGTCATCAAGATAGGGAAGCCCGGTAAAAGAATCCGTTTTGAAAGCATTTACCAGGTCCTGGGAGGGTTGATGAAAACCACAACATCCTACGAGGCCTCCCATATATGGGAAATTCAATACGTCACCTATATTTCCATTAGTAGACCATCCATCTACATTCGCTCCATCATTTACAGATTGTTCTACTTCCAAGATTGATTCAGGTGAATTATTATATTCAGCATTGAAATTTTCATGATATGTAGGATTAAGATGATATATTCCTGATTTGATTACAGAATCAAAATAAATCTTAGCTTCATCATACTTCGGAGGATTCTCCCACAATTTAGAGATGCCATAAAATGATTGCGCTGCTCCTTTTGTTATCCTTCCCCGATCGTCCATTTGAGTTTTCGGAAGATTCCTGGAAGCAAATAAAAAGTCTTCTTCAATTTTAGGTAAAATATCAATTGTATTTCCAATTCTGACATCAGTTACATTATCATCGATGTAGGGGATATTCCGGAAAATTTTATATAAGAAGAAATGATAATATCCTCTTAGAAACCGGGCTTCGGCTATCCTTGTTAATCTATGATTATAATCCATATTCTCAGCCTGCCTAAATGCTTTTATCGCATCATTTGCTCTCGCAATTCCATTGTAATATGTAAGCCATTTCATCAAAAGGAAATTGTTGTTAGCATTTAATCCAATCCTGGTCTCAATGTAATTAATATCGGGTTGATCTGTGATTTCTGAACCTTTATATGCATCGCCTCCGGCTACACTTCCAAAGACCCAGTTTGAGGCACCATCCCAAGGAAAATATTCAATTGAATAACCGTCAAGGTTGGAATAAGCAGCGATTAATAATCCTTCTATACCGGCCTTCTGGCTTTCAACAGTTAATATTGAAGTTTTTCCATAAGGTTGGGTGGTAAGATATTCGTCACATCCGGTAATTATTAAAAACAGAAATAAAAAATTCAAAATATAAATAAATGTTTTCATGACATTAAAATTCTGCGTTAAAACCAATAATAATTTGTTTGGATACTGGATATCTGCCTGCATCCATTCCGATTTCGATATCCTTTCTCTGTAAATTTCCGGGGCTTCTCGGGTCAATAAGAGTTACATCAGGATCTAATCCTGAATAATGGGTAAGAGTAAAGAGGTTCCCACCCTGTAAATAGATTCTTATTTTACCTCCTGTATTATTCAAATTTCCTTTTTTAGGAAATGTATAACCGAAAACCATGTTTCTCATTCTCAGGAATGAACCGTCTTCAACATAAAAAGAGCTCGGAAGAAAACTGACGTTATCGTTGATATCTAGAACAGGCCAGGTCTTTCCTGCCTCGTATAACCTTGACTTGTTTTCAAATTCTTTTTTATTAATGTTAAAAATTTTATTTCCTAATACCCCGTTGAAATATGCATTAAAATCGAAATTATTGTAATTGAAATTCAGATTAAATCCTAATATGAATTTGGGTAATGGGTTTCCAATAATTGTCCGGTCATCATTCGTGATCTTTCCATCCATATTGACGTCTCTGAATTTCATTCTTCCGATTTTGGCTTCACCCGTGTTATTATATAATATAGAATCAATTTCCTCTTGAGATTGCCACAAACCTTCGGCAATAAACCCATAAAGCTGCGATATCGGATGACCCACTTCAGTGATGGTCCTTTCAGTTATTCCCCAGATTGAAGCTGTACTGTCATTATTAAGTTTCAGCACCTTATTAGAATAATAGGTACCTGAAATAGCAATGGAATAGTTAAACTTCCCTGAACTGGATCTTCCTTTGTAATTCAATTGAATATCAATTCCCTTATTGATCATAGATCCGACGTTTGTATTTAATTCACCCACAGTTCCGGTTTCCCAGGGTAGTGAAACTCCATAAATCATATTCTCTGTTTTTCGATTGTACCATTCAATTGTAAGATCCAGATTCCTGAGGGTTGTAAGATCAAAGGCCAGGTTTGTGAGTTTGCAAGTCTCCCACTTGAGGTCAGGATTCCCGGGTGCTAATTGCGCATATCCCTGAACAACAGAATTTGTAGTACCATGAATATCATAAGAAGTTCCACCCAATGATGTGCCGTAGATAGTATACCCAGGGTAATCTCCGCCTATAACTTCATTATTACCAGTTAATCCATAGGATGCACGAAGCTTCAAATCATTAATAAATCGGAGATTTCTAAAAAACGGCTCATTGGATATTCGCCAGGCAGCGCTGATTCCGGGGAATGTTCCATATTTGTGATTAATGAACCTTGATGATCCGTCCTCCCGGATAATTCCTGAGATAATATATTTATCTTTAAAATTGTAATTAAGGCTAAAAAATAATGAAGCTAACCGGTTATTAGTGGTTTGACTTCCTATTTCATAGGATCCGCTTTGTGTATTTCCTAATTCACGATAATAAGGATCATCCCCGAAATCAAGGCCTGCTCCACCTGCATTGAAGCCTTCATAATAGGCATTTCTAAGTTCCACTCCTCCTAAGGCATAGAAGTTATGTTGCCCTACCGATCGCGTAAAATCAATTGTCCCGGAAACTACCCAGTTGCGATTATTGTTATAATATTTGTCTAAATAGTTAATATCTGTGACACAACATTCTGGGCAGAGGTAATTATAACTTTCTGTTGTTTCAGTTCCATAATCCAGTCCAAAATCAGATTTCAACCTGAAGTATTTCAGGAAATCAAATTCTGCAAAAATATTACCGGTTAACCGCAAGTTGAGGTTTTCCTGACCATCTGCCATCCTGGTCTGAAGCGCAACCGGATTTTCATTAATACCCGAAGCGGCCCAATATCCATTGATATCGTAAAGCGGTATAATCGGGCTAAAGTTATAGGGACTTGGAACGCCGGTTAAAGTAGTAAGGAAATAATATGATCCGATGTTGTTCTGAAATGCAATATTCAGGTTTTCACCCATCTTTAGATTTTTGCGGGGTGAAAATGAACTGTTAATTCTTGTCAGAATTCGCTGATATTCATTCTTAATGAGCGTACCTTTATAATCATAATAATTCAAAGAAAAATAATGACTACCATTTTCATTGCCGGATGAGGATGAAACCTGTGCGTTAATTATCGTGGCGGGTTTATATAATTCCTTAAACCAGTCAGTGCCGTTTTTATTTGCTTTTGTAATCGGAAAATTATCAGGAAATTGTGATGGATCTTTTGTGTTTAAAATATATTTTGAAGGGAGTACATTTGCATCGCCTTCAACATAACCTTTGCCCTTGACAATATAGTCTGGTAGTTGCCATTTTCCTTCAGAATCTTTGATGTAAAATTGTGATTCAAATGGCATTTCTGCTCCTTCATATTCACCTTGTTCAATTTTCATTAATTCCGTCGGATTTGCCATTTCCGGATAATTTCCCAATAATTGTATTCCGCTGTAAAAATGAATATTCAGCTTTGATTTTCCTCTGCCTTGTTTTGTTGTAATCACTATTACACCATTTGCTGCCCTTGCCCCATAAATAGAAGCCGCGGCAGCATCTTTAAGTACCTGAAAGCTTTCAATATCACCCGGATTGAGAAAGTTCATATTGGTTTCATTCTCAACAGGAACTCCATCAATCACATAAAGTGGCTCATTGTTATTAACGGAACCAATACCTCTTACCCGTACATACTGGAAAGATCCCGGGTCCCCAGAAGTAGAAACCTGCACCCCAGGTATTTTTCCTTCCAATTGGTCGGCAAAATTGGGAGCGGCGAACTTGTTCATGTCCTTTACATCCACCACCGCAATGGACGAGGAAATATCCTTCCTCTGGAGAGTAGAATACCCTGTCACCACGACCTCGGAAAGTACAGTCTGCGATGAGGACAACTGAACATCAATAACAGACTGCGCCCCGACAGGAAATTCCTGCGTACCGAAACCCACAGAAGAAAAAACCAGGACAGCATCTTTTATAGTACCTATGTCAATGACATATTTTCCATCCGCATCGGTTATGGTACCTGATGAAGTTCCTTTAACAAATACGTTTACACCGGGAAGGGGAGAAGAATTTTCATCTGTAACCTTCCCGGAAATAATCCGATCCTGTCCGAAGGATAAGGTGATGAAAGAAAAAAATATAACTGCCGGACATAAAAATCGTATCATGGCCGTAATGGTTAGCTTTAAAAATGATTATTTATAAAACCCTACTGGTTGCGCAATTAAAAAATTCGGGAACATTTGGATAAAAAATAGGGAATCCCGTTTCCCCTCTGGCTTGCTCTCTGTAGGTAATATAAGGAATGATTTTATCCAATCAAAATTTTACACAATAAAATTTGGAACCGGATAAATATTAAAAAATAAAATTAAATAGTAAATCCTATTTATTACCATAATAAGATTATGTTATTACTA
>JBJKSY010000445.1:0-2376 GCA_046703645.1 Cyclobacteriaceae bacterium | reverse complement strand
TACAAAGTACCTGGTTCCCATTGGTCGACCGGAATCCCCAGCAATTCATTGATATCTATACCTGTCATGACAGCGATTTCAAAAAAGCGGACATCAGGATCTATCATGACAGTAAGGATGCAAGCAGCCTGACACTGCCTGTATTGAAATAAGGCGAGGGGAATCCGGAATGTGAAATCATGGGAGGTTACCGCGAAGGATTTTGAAATAAATGAATTTTAATAAAACGGGCATTACCCGTGTTTATATGATTAATATAATGAATTTCATATGAGGTACTTGCTGTATGTGCTGTTGATTGTTATTCCGGTATCCCTGAAGGCCCAGAACCCGGATTCCGCATGGATCAGGGAAAATTATCATAAAATGGAAGTAAGGATACCGATGCGTGACGGGGTGAAGCTGTTCACTTCCATATATATTCCCAATGACACTACCGCCGACCATCCCATTCTCATGGAAAGGACCCCTTATTCATGCTGGCCGTACGGGGTGAACAATTTCCGCCATTTCTGGAACTCCTACTGGACAGCATATTTCAGGGAAGAGTATATCATCGTTTTACAGGATGTAAGGGGCAGGTGGCTGAGCGAGGGCAAATTTGAAGATATGCGACCCTATATCCCTGACAAGAAAGGCAATGAGACCGATGAATCTTCCGATGCGTATGACGCCATTGACTGGCTGGTGAAAAATATTCCACATAACAATCACAGGGTAGGGGTGCTTGGAATTTCCTATCCCGGCTTTTACGCTACCATGGCGGCTGCAAGCAATCATCCCGACCTGATGGCCGTCAGCCCGCAGGCCCCCTGCACCAACTGGTTCATCGGAGATGACATGCATCACAACGGCGCTTTTTTTGAAATGGATGAATTTGATTTCGACATCGGGTGGGGATTCGAACGGTCTTATCCCAGCCCGACAATTTTTCCCCCGCGTCCCATGCACTTTGATACACAGGATAATTATAAATTTTTCCTGGATGAAGGGGCTCTTAAAAATCTATACCAGTTGACAGGTGATACCGTTGAATTCTGGAAACAGATATTCAGTCATCCCGACTATGATGAATGGTGGCGTAAACGGGATGCCAGGAGGGCCACCAGGAACCTCCACCCGGCCATGCTATGGGTAGGCGGATTATTCGATGCAGAAGATTGCTGGGGTGCCTGGAATTCCTATTTTTCGACAGAAAAGGACAATCCCGGGAAAAAATTCAATAAGCTGGTCATGGGTCCCTGGTATCATGGCGAATGGGCCGGCAATGACGGTACTTACCTGGGGGACATAAATTTCGGGTCGAATACTTCAACATGGTACCAGCAAAATGTCGAAATCCCTTTCTTCAATTATTACCTGAAAGGGGAAGGGAGCCTGCAGGATCTTCCCGAAGTAACGGTATTTGTGACAGGTTCCGATGAATGGAAAAAATTCAATCACTGGCCGCCGAAAGAAACGGAAAATAAACCTCTTTTCCTCACCGACAGCGGAAAACTGACATGGAAGAAACCTGACCTGAAAAATAGTTTCAGTGAATACGTCAGTGATCCCTCGAAACCCGTTCCCTATATCAGCAAGATCCATTTTGAACGAACACGTGATTATATGGACGGGGACCAGCGATTTGCCGAACGCCGGCCCGATGTACTGGCCTTTAAATCCGGGATACTTGACCAGGATGTCACGGTAACCGGCAATGTGGTTGCCGACCTCCTGACGAGCCTTTCCACAACCGATGCGGATTTTATTGTGAAGCTCATCGATGTTTTTCCCGACCGCTTGACCGGGGAGGAAGAGAAATTATACGCCGGGAAGGATCCCGAAGACATTTATCCTATGGAAGGGTATGAAATGATGGTCCATGCCGAGATCATGAGGGGACGATACAGGAACAGCCTTGAAAAACCGGAACCTTTTGTTCCCGGAAAAATTGAGCGCGTGAAATTCAGCATCGGCAATATTGCCCATACCTTTAAGAAGGGCCACAGGATCATGATCCAGATCCAGAGCACCTGGTTCCCTCTTGTCGACAGGAATCCCCAGAAGTTTGTCGATATTTACCATTGCAGTGACAGTGATTTCCAGAAGGCCGATATCCGGATTTACCATGACAAAGACGCTGCAAGCCGGATTATTCTGCCCATATTGAAACCTGTTACGTATAATCCTGTAAAGAGTAAAATTAGTTTACAGTAAAACTGAATTTTATGAATCTGGAAGAAGAACTCAAGGCCCGGCAATTCCAGGATGAAAACCAGAAAGCCGTATTGAATATCCTCTTCACCTCCGCCTGGTTATATAACAGGATCTCTGCTGATCTTAAAAAATACGGGTTATATCATGTGCAATATAATGTTTTGAGAATCCTCAGGG
>JBJKSY010000444.1:0-4756 GCA_046703645.1 Cyclobacteriaceae bacterium | reverse complement strand
TACCTTGGGATCACCCAAGACATACGGAATGGCTATGATCCTGTAGAAATCAACCGTTGAACCGGTAGTTACAGGTATGGATATTCCGGAAGATGAGCTGTTGATCAGGACAAACTGCACCGGGGATTTTGTGATATTACCCGCTAAATCTGATGCCATAATTTGATAGCTTAAACCAATTCCATCGAGGGAATTTGTATTTATATCTATGGAATATGTCTGGCCTGAAGAAGGAACATTCATATCGCTGGTCGTGTTCCATTGGGTAGTATCGGAGGTAATGGGGTCTAGGTTAATTTTAACAAAGGACAACTGGTTGCTGTTGTCTGAAACGTCAGCCTTGATGGTTATAGTGGATGTAGATGAATTTATAGAAGAGGGGCTGACAGAAAGGTTTGTAATAACCGGTGGAATATTATCAGCAGCAGAATTAACTTTCAGTGATACATGTTTGATGTTATTAAATTCATCCAACTCATTGACAATTTGAGTATTATCACAATAGAAAATTATGTAATAATTATCATCAGCCACATAGGATGGAATAATGACGGAATTCGATAATTGAGAGGTTGCAGATGTATTGAGGGAAGAAATTGTATCCTGCTTTAATAATATATCAGAACCGTCAACCAGCGTATCTACTGACAGATAAATTCCCGTATAGAATTCAGATGTCTGATCTTGTGTACCCGTATTTGCCACCGTACAGGATACTGTTACCGAATTCCCGGGCTGGACCTCCACCGGTAAAACATTTGGATTCTGAATGGTAAAATCGGGGCTTGCACCGGAAATCAAAGTAACCGGTATAACCACAATATTGTTTGTTGTATCTGATTCAAGAACAGCGTTTTGACGATCAATGCTGAAGATAATATAATACGCTCCCAGGTTCCAGTTTGCGGAGGTGAAAATATGGGAGATACTGTTTAAGGAATAAGAATCACCGGCATTTAGCGGGTCGACCGTTGCAGAATAAATTAGAGAGTCTGACGGATCAATAATATCGTCATTCGACATGTAGATTTCCAACTGGGATGAATTATCTGCATTTCCAATTCCAATATTAGTAATTGCACCGGTAAAATCAACCGGAGAGTCTACGGTAATTGTTTGGGTGGAAACGGCAGGGCTCACCCATGCATAATCCGGGGCTTTATAGTCGGTAAGGGTGATGGGTATGGACTTTACGTTATTCGAACGATCAGGGTCCAAAATATGCTGATCCGGGTCAGCGACATAGAGAAGAAAGTAATCTGTAGATGTCAGGCTTGTGTCAAAGACGTAATTCTTTGACTGACTGAAAGTGCAATAACTGCACCAATCATTGGAATTGGAGAAAAGCTCCTGGTCGGAATTATCAAAAACATCGTCTGAGGAAAGATATACGGCAACCCGATTGGGACTGTTTGTATAGATATTCCCGTCATTTTTATAATCTGCGTATATCAATACTGGCCGGCCTTTTTCTACGGTAGTGGATTGAATATAGGCTGAATCGACTTTAAGATCGGTGGGCTTATCGATCAAATTCAGGTCGATGAAGGGCTGGCTGTTATTTTCCCGGGTACGGATATCCACTTTTTCGGTGCCGGGGGTCCTGGGAATGAAATAAAAACTAAGGATCGAATCATGGTTTTGAATGGCATTATTAACATAGTCAAATAACGTGTCACTTGATTCATTGTAATTGTCCCAAGAGGTTGAATTTACAGTAAACGTAACAAGATGTTTTCCCAGGGTTGGTTTATTGTTCCACGTCACGCCTGTAGAACTACTATTCCTTTCATTCCAGTCCTTATTCTCTTCGGCACCGAAGATATCAACATCAATGCTTGAAGAAGGCGTTAAATTTCC
Source organism: Cyclobacteriaceae bacterium (assembly GCA_046703645.1). GTDB lineage: Bacteria > Bacteroidota > Bacteroidia > Cytophagales > Cyclobacteriaceae > DATDPY01. Next base: position 2,896 of record JBJKSY010000444.1, on the reverse strand, counting down.
CGGATCCATCCTTGTCATTAAATATATCCAGATATTATTGGGCCGCTGGGTTTCCCTGCTAATGTCATATTTTACCAATCCCATAATAGAGTCTGAGGGGTCATTATTCAGGACCATCAGGGTATCAGCCCCATAGTTGGTATCCGGGTTAGATTTGTCTACATAGGTGTCGGCCAACTGAGCCTGGTCCCGCTGTACAGCATTCGAGCCAAGGCTTATATGGGCTGAATTATTCTGGTAATCAGTTTCCACGAAATTCTTATTGGGGTTCAGATCAAAGAAGAAATATTCTGGCTGAAAATAAACATCCATCCCTATATTCGTTCCCCAGGGAGTAGTGCTTATGGCCATACTAAGGGAAGACGTTGAGTCTCCTGCGTTAATTGGATTAACTGTGACGGACCCGACACCGGTATTATCACCTGTCGTAATATCCTTACTGATGTCGAAGGATTGAGTGGCATTTAACAGGGTAGAGGGAGAGGTGATGTCGCCATGATTGTAAACCATATAGTAAACCGTTACCCGTTGGGTTGCGGTATCAATCGATGTAGGAGAAACGGAGAGGAGTTTCAGTTCGAGATCCGGCAAAGCATTCAACGGGCTCTGGTTAAGCTTGGCCACGAAAACATCATTGTATCCATCGTTGGAATAATCGGAAATGTAAACCGGATTAAAGGTTGGACCTCCGTTTTTAAAGACACCTGCTACATAAATATCCCTGTTATTATCGAGTATGATTTTTCTTCCTTCATCATCCCCGGGGCCTCCTGCGGTTTTAATCCATTTGGCTTCGCCGATGGAAGAATATTTTGCAACAAAAACATCTTTACCTCCGGAGGAAGATGTATTATAATCCTTAAAATATGCGGTATTCGAAAATGATCCCGTAATATACTGATTTTCAGACGGGTCAGTAGTTATGTCCCAGGCTTCATCCGTGCCAGTCAAATTTTTCTGACCCATTCCTCGCATCCATTGAAATGTACCGTCGGTATTATACTTTACCAGGAACATATCCCCGGCAGTATCAGCCGACATGGATTGCCCGCCGATCGAAAAAATGTTATTATAATTTCCTGTTATATAGATCCCCATTGCGGTTCCTGATGATATATTACCCGGGCTGACCGCTCTGAGTGTATCACCAATATCAGCCAGGGTGGACTGATTTTCCCAGATCAGGTTTCCGTCAGCATCGAATTTGGATAAAAATAATGTATTTCCCCCGGAAGTGGCCGAATATGAATTGCCACCCAAAGTCATGGAATTGACATAATTACCGGTTACATAAATATTCCTGTTGCCATCCAGTTTCATACTCGTTATATAACCTGTTCCATCTGTACCGAATATATTTTTTGCCCAAACAACATTTCCGTTCGCATCGATTTTAGTAAGAAATGCATTATCGATGTTACTGAATGATACAGAATTAGTGCCCACGGTAACATTGTTTTTAGTGTTCCCGAGGATATATATATTTCCATCGGAATTGGTTTCCATATACATTCCTTTATTATAGCCGGTTTGTGTGATTTGAACATCAAATAAAAGAGTACCGCCATTTAATATTGATTTTGACAAGGCCAGTAACAGAAAATCGGACTGACCGATAGTGGAAGGGATGTCAGTGGGCAACGGGCTAAGATTATTAAGTGTATCAGTGAAGCTCATTAAAAAGTATTGCTGTTTATTCAATGTATCAACTGCGGCTTGCAGGCCCCGTTCATTATTATTGGCATTATTAATTCTTCCGACAAAAGATGTGTTTCCGCCTAATGTGATATCCGAAAAATAAAAGTCATCATCCCCGCCGCCTGTGACCGATTTGGATTGAAATGTCAGATTATTATTATAATACCCCACTGCATAAACGGCACTGTCAAGATTCATCCGCAGATCATTTACAGATGTTTCACCGGGACCATAACCTGATACCGCCCATGCCCATGCCGAGGGATCACCGATATTTCCCGACAGGGTGGATACGGAAACCGAATCGGTGAAAGGGGAGGGGGCAACCGCATTGACAGCTTGTACTTTATAATAATAAATGGAATTTGGACTGAGTCCCTGGTTGTCGGTATAGGATCTGACATTAGCTGTTAAATTTCCTGCGGTGGAGGTTTCATTGGCTATTTCTGTCCAGGTACCATAAGGATCCTGTGTCCTCTGTATCCTGAAACCTGTGGCATCGTTATTATCATCAGTCCAGTTAAGTACTACCTGGTTGAAATTATCAACCCTTGCCTTAAGGTTGGAGGGAGCCAGGGGAGCCTGTGCATTGATGGTAAATGTGCCTTCAGTAGACCATCCGGAGGTTTTAAATGAGCCGTCTACTGCCTGAACCCGGTATGTATAGGTATTAGGTAAAAGGTTATTAAGCCTGAATGAAGTGGAATTGGACGCATTACCCGTTAATGTGGATACACCCTGCCCGGGGAAAACAGAATAGTACTCTGTGGCCGGATCAATGATATTATCCGACCAGAAATCACTGCGCATAACTTCCACATTATAGGTAATTTCGCTGGAAGGAGTATAGTCATCAGATGACCCGGACCAATTAATAGTTGCCTGGTATCGGTTAATTGAACTGGAAATACTCGTTGGTATTGTAGGCGATAAATTTATGGTTCCGGGAATTACTTTATAAATTCCATTTGTGGTCAATATATCCAGTCTACCGTCAAAATTTAGATCGCCGAATCTGGCTTGTCCATCATTTACGGCCGGTTCGGAGGCTATTAGAGTTGTGAAGGATCCGGCATTATTTTTTACTATGGATGTCTGGTAATTACTGGCTACCAGGAGATCCGGGTAGCCGTCAACATCAAAATCGCCCCATTGTACCGATCCCGATTGATAACCATTTAGGGTGAGGGCACTGAGG
>JBJKSY010000443.1:0-3762 GCA_046703645.1 Cyclobacteriaceae bacterium | reverse complement strand
CTACAGTGTAACCAATCTTATAGTGATTATAAAAAAAAATTCAAGTACATCAAAATACGAAGGTTATTCCCCGATTTCTCCCCGGTTGTTGATTATAACAATAGTTTATTTAAAAATGTTTGACTGGAATGCGATTAACCCGGACGATTAGGTCAAATAAGTTCTTTCTCCCTTGAAAAACAAAGTTTTATAAAATAAACTGTTCTCAGATAAGGATAAAAACTCATTGGCCGGCTGCCGGAAATTTGTCGAAATTTGACATCCTCTGTAATTTGGCCCTTCAGAACTCCGGGGTCTCCGGATTACCGGTTCATAATATGATACTTTATAATATTACATTTAACATTGATACTGACATTGAATCGGAATGGATCCTTTGGCTGAAGGAATACTACCTTGTCGAAATTATGAAGACCGGTTACTTTGACCGCTACAAGGTATACCGGTTACTGGGTCGGGAGGAAGATCAAAGTATCAACTATGCGGTGCAGTTTTTTACAACAACCCTGGAAAACCTGAATGCATTTTTATCGGATAAGGCTCCGGAATTTACCCGGATTTTACAGGAAAAATTCGGTCATCGTCATGCGGCATTCATGACGGTGCTTCAGGATACCGGGCTGTAGGAATCGATCTGGTCTTTCGTTAAACGGCAGTTTACCCATTGCGGGTCAATGATTGGATCATACTTCCTGTAAAACTCAAATGCAGGTTCATTCCATTCTATCACCTGCCAGATCATGCCACGGCACCGGCTTTTTTTAGCTTCCTCGATGGTTGCTTCAAATAGTTTTTTCCCGATTCCCATCCGCCTGCACGAGGAAGTTACAATAAGGTCTTCCAGATAAAGCATTTTACCTTTCCATGTGGAATACCTGTAATAATACACTGCCTGTCCTACGACCCGTCGGTCCGTTACGGCTACATGAAATCCAAAAACAGGACCGGGTCCAAACCCGTCCTCATACATTAATTCAACATTGTTTTCTACTTCATGCGATGCCTTTTCATATTCAGCCAGTTCCCGGATCAGTTCCAGTACCTGAGGAAGGTCCCCGGGTTCTCCCTTCCTGATCATGATTTCACTATTGTCACTGTCTTGCATAACTCGGTATTCTTTTCATATTATACCAGGCGAAGGAATAGGAATCCGCCAGTTCCTGAATGATCTTTGAGGTGGGTTTCCCACCCCCGTGACCTGCCTTGGTTTCAATCCTGATCATCACCGGCGAGTTGCCCTGCTGGTTTGCCTGCAATCCTGCAGCGAATTTAAATGAATGTGCAGGAACTACCCTGTCATCATGATCGCTGGTGGTAACCAGGGTCGCCGGATAATCTAACTTCCGGATATTATGAACCGGCGAGTAGGAATATAAATATTCAAACATAGCTTTGGAACTGTCCGCACATCCATAATCGGAAATCCATCCCGCGCCCGCGGTAAAACGATTATACCGCAGCATGTCCATAACACCCACATCCGGCAAAGCCACTTTGCAGATCTCCGGGTGGCGTGTCATAACTGCCCCGACGAGCAACCCGCCGTTTGAGGCGCCGTTGATGGTGGTATAATCCTTTGAAGTATACCCATTCGACTGAAGATAACGGGCCGCTGCCTCGAAATCCTCAAACACATTTTTCTTATGCATTTTTGTTCCCGCCTCATGCCATTTCTCGCCATATTCTCCTCCACCCCGGATGTTGGGTAAGGCAAAGATGCCCCCCATGTCCAGCCAGGCCAGCCATCGGACAGAAAAGTACGGGGTCATACTGATATTGAAGCCCCCATAGCCGTATAACAGAAGGGGATTCCTGCCATCTTTTTTCATATCTTTCCTGTGTACGATAAACATCGGGATCCTCGTGCTGTCGAAACTTTTATAAAAAACCTGTTCGGTAACATATTGATCAGGGTCGAATTTTACATCCGGCTTTTTGAATAACTCTGTTTTACCGGTAGAAATATGGTATTGATAAATTGAGGTTGGATAGGTAAAGGATGTAAAATAAAAAAAGAATGAAGAATCTTCCTTTTCACCGCTGAATCCACCGGCTGTTCCCAGGGCCGGGAGCTGTATTTCCCAGTCTTCCTTTCCGTTTAACTGATACTGATACACATGCGTTGAGGCATCTTTAAGGTAACTTAAAAATAATTTTCCCCCGGCAGTTCCCACGTCTGTCAGCACCTCATCCTTTTCAGGAACCAGCACTTTCCATTTATCCGGTGAAGCTGTGCCTGGACCAGCCAGCATGAGACGGTAATCAGGGGCCTTGTAATTTGTTTCCAGAATGAATTGATTCCCGTTATTGTCTATAAACCAGTTATTATACTCAAATCCGGTAACCAGGGGGTATATTTTTGAATCTTTAACCGTAAGGTCTTTATAATATAACTCATTCCCGGATGTACTTTCCGCCGCCGAAATGATCAGGTAATGCTGATCTTCCGTAACAAAACCGCTGATATATCTTCTTGGGGTGGTCTCTCCGCCGAAAACCATTATATCAGACGATTGAGGAGTTCCCATCCTGTGATAGTAAAGTTTATGGTATTCGGTGATCCCCGACAATTGACTCCCTTTGCTGGGGACGCTATAAGCCGAATAATAGAATCCTTCATCCTTATACCAGGAGATCCCTGAAAATTTTACATTTTTCAGCGTATCATCGAGGATTTTTTTCGTCGAAGGGTCCATCACCAGGATCTTCTGCCAGTCGGATCCCGATTCGGATATTGAATAGGCAAACAAGCTGCCATCCTTGGTAAAACTCAGGCTGGATAATGCAATCGTTCCATCGCTTGAAAAAGTATTCGGATCCAGGAAAACCCGGGAAGGGCCATTGAGTGAATCCTGAACATACATGACATACTGGTTCTGGAGTCCGTCATTTTTAAAATAATAGATCTTTCCGGCTTTCCGGTAGGGCACATCATATTTTTCATAGTTCCAGAGCTCCTCGATTCTTGATTTCACCTTGTCACGAAAAGGGATTCCTTCCAGGTACGCAAAGGTGACCTCATTCTCGGCCTTTACCCAGGCCTCCGTCTTTTCAGACTGGTCATCCTCCAGCCAGCGGTAAGGATCGCTGACAAGGGTGCCGAAATTATTATCCTGCTGATTGGATTTTTCAGTAACGGGATAACGGTAATTATGCTTGTTGCATGATGTCAGCAAGGTGACCCACGCAAAAAATAACAGGAAATATTTCATAAGCTGTCGATTAGGGTCTCTCAATGTACTCAAATCCCGCATAGGGAACAAGTACCTGGGGTATCCTGATTCCATCCTTTCCCTGGTTATTTTCAAGCATGGCAGCCACGATCCTCGGGAGGGCCAGTGCGCTGCCGTTCAGGGTATGGAGAAGATGATTCCTGTTCTGGCTGTCTTTATAGCGAAGTTTAAGCCGGTTGGCCTGGTAACTTTCAAAATTGCTTATGGAGCTTACCTCGAGCCATTTTTTCTGGGCGCCGGAAAAAACTTCCATATCAAAGGTGAGGGCGGATGTAAATCCCATATCAGCGCCGCAAAGCTTGACCATCCTGAAAGGAAGTTCAAGCTGTGTCAGGAGGTTTTTTACATGATCGCACATTTCAGTAAGGGTCTCATACGATTTTTCAGGCAACTGGATCTGTACGATCTCGACCTTATCGAACTGGTGAAGTCGGTTCAGCCCCCTTACATGGGCCCCCCAGCTACCGGCTTCCCTCCTGAAACAGGAAGAATACCCTGCATTTTTAACGGGAAGGTCGCTTTCCTTGAG
>JBJKSY010000442.1:0-2130 GCA_046703645.1 Cyclobacteriaceae bacterium | reverse complement strand
CGCTTGAGATCGACTGGATGGATACGACCAATACGCCACATTATATCAACAGCTTTGGAGTTGTGATCGGCGCTGACGGGAAATTGCCGGCTCAAATCGATTTACCTTCCGTAGGAGACAATGGTAGCTATGGGCTTATGTCATTGAATCCGTTTTCTTCAAATGACATAGTAAAAAGTATTTCAGTGAGGGTGTTTGATGAAACAGCAACTGATGTAACAACCCAGGTCGGGGTAAGTGCTTCGGTAGATTGCTCCATATCGCAATTAGTCATGGCCAAAGGCGGTACGGGGTACACATCGGCTCCGACTATCACATTTTCATCGGGAGGAACAGGAGCAAACCTGCCGGTAGTGCAGGTCAGCTCGTTTGCTACTGCCTATTCCTTCAGTCTTGATAATTCGGGGAATTCGGGAAATTATACACTAAGGCCGGCTGTAAATATAGATATCACCACTGCCCTGGGAAGCAGTATCAACAACCAGGTAAGTATTACCGGGGGAACAGTGAATTATTCCGACGATATCAATAACCTGCTGGCGGTAAATGGCGGGAACGTAGTTTATATTGATCCTACCTTGCAGTATCTTACCGCCCGGAGTTCAGCAGTACCAACGGCAACTGTGACGGATGTTGAATCCGAAACTGCGAACGCCGATGTTAACATCGGAAATGATGGCAAAGTAACAGGTTTAACCTTGTCGTATGTCAATGGCAGGGTTGGAGTGGGCTATGTAAATAAGTTCGGCGTAACCATACAGAAAACGATCAGTACTGCCCCGGGATCAGGTGCAATAGTTGATCTGACGGATTTTACAAAGCTGGTCACCGGCGAATACCAGTGGACAGGAAATTATAATGTGGTCGCCGGCGGTAACAACTACCTTATACAACTTAATTATCCCTTTGATTCTTATTATACTTCCCTTTACGATAATACCGGGAGGTATAATTATTTCATTAACCTGAATTATGGATATGAAGGCAATTTCCCTGGTTCTCTCCAGGTATACCCCGGAAATACCTATCACCTTAATGTATATTATGGAAGCGGCGCCGTTACGGACATAAACAATTTATATCCGGGCTTTGTCCTTGATTAATGAACTTCACGATATGAATTCGATAAAAAACTCTAAAAATTAAAAAAAGTTAAATTATATATGTGTTTAGTACAAAATTTAGTAATTTGATTGATTCGTGGAATCAGTTTGGCCAATGAAAAATCATGGCAGACTTTTTATGTATCTGGATCCAAATTAGTTTCATTATAACTGTCACACGTATGTATCATGTAAGAAAAAGGTTATTAATGATTTTGTGCTGCCTTGGGTTATTGACATTCCAGGTTATTCCAGTCGATGCTCAGAGCAATCAGCAGGACGTCACGATTCCGGAACGTTCAACGGCTCTGATCCACTGGGGATTTAAAGCAGGGACTACCCTGAGCCAGTTCAACCAGTCGGGACTTACCATAGGATTTGACGGAGGGGTGGTTCTTAAAAGTGACATTTCCCGGATTTTCGGTATTCAGGCGGAATTTCTGTACATAATGGAAGGCAGCAGTAGGGGGGACTATACCTTGTCGGTAAGCAATATTGGAGGAAATGTTGCCTACCAGACTTTCACGAACCGGGCGGTAAGCCTTCAGTGTGCAAGCCTGCCTATTCTGGGCATAATACACCTGGGTTCTGTCGAAGGCAATATCAGGCCTAAGGTCATGATAGGGGCTTCCTATAGTTATTGTTTTGCCGCTTTTGAACGATTCGATGAACATCTTGTCTTTACTGATGGCACAGAAGCTGTTGCAGGGAACCAGGTGGAGAATGTCTTATCGGATTACAGGAATAATCAGATCGACGGGATCGGAGGTTTTGGCATCGATTACGACCTGACTGACGGTCATATTTTCGGATTTGAGGTACGCTATCATCAGGGGTTAAATGATATCAATTTATTCAAATCACCCAGGATAGGAGGAGCGATCTTCAAAAATACAATTTGTATCAATTTCAGTTACCTGTTCTAACATTTGTAAATCGTAAAATTTAGAGATATGAGAACATCAAGACTATTTTATTTAATGGCATGTGTTGTCGTTTGTGCTTTGGCAGTTTTATCCTGTAAAGA
>JBJKSY010000441.1:0-5114 GCA_046703645.1 Cyclobacteriaceae bacterium | reverse complement strand
GCAAGCATTAACCTGGGGGAAAGAGCCCAAAATCGTTCATAATTGAAGGCAATAACGGATGCTTCACCCAGCAAGTTTATTTGAACGGCATTACGGGGTCTGGCAACCTCATCTCCGGTTTGATCCTGCGCCATAAGCAGCCCGGAATAATGCAGGATCAACAACATAAAAATTAACCTTTTCATTTCCAACAAGTCCCTGATATGACTTTGATTTCCGGATGGAAATATTCTTCAATGTATTAAACAAGGGGAATGATAATAATTTTTTATCTCTTAATAACGATAGGTACAATATACGAAAATATCAGGAAATCCATCAGTAAAATTATTTATCCTCTGTAACGTTTTCCGAAATAAATCGTCTTTTTATCGAGCTGTTCAAAAAAGCTCCTTATTTGACTAAAAGCCTATGAAATTTTTTTTAAAAAATGGCCCTAATTGGTTTTATCTTTTTTTTATCATCCTTTTTATATCATCGGATATCAAAATATCTTATGCAGCGTCCGATGATCCTGACAAGGAAACCCTGACCAGGTTTTTATCGAAAACGGTGGAATTATACCATATTCCGGGACTTGCTGTATCAATAGTTGATAAAAGTGGCATTCATTTCAGCGCCAGTTTCGGATTCTACGGAAAAAATAATCCTATTACTGAAAGTACCACATTTTTACTCGGATCTACTTCCAAAACTTTTACAGCGCTTGCCATTATGCGCCTTGTGGAACAGGGAATCCTGAATCTCGATAGTCCAGTAATTGAATATTTACCTGAATTCAAACTTGCTTCTCCTGAATTCGAAAGAAAAATAACTATCCGTCACCTGCTTAATCATACCAGCGGGCTTTCTGAAAAAGGAATGCCATCTTCATCGCTTGGTGAAGATAGCCTGGAAGGAGAACTCATTAAACTCAGGCAATGCAAGCCGGTTGCTGCCCCTGGTGAAAGATATGAATATTTCAATCAAAATTATAGATTACTCGGTTTGGTGATTGAAAAAATAAGCGGAACGTCTTTTGAAGCTTATCTGAAGAAAGAAATATTTAGTCCGCTTGGAATGGTGGATACCTATGCCGGGCCTGCCGGGAAAAACAGGGCAGCCGGCTACGGTGAAATTTTCGGATTGCCTTACAGGCGAAATCAGAAATTCCGGGCCGGGGCCATTCCCTCAGGATATATATCCTCTTCGGCGGCAGATATATCAAAATACCTGATCGAGGAATTGAGAGCCGGTAATAATGAATCTACTGTCTTTAATCATGAAACCATAAAATTAACCTGGACACCCCCGGGAGATAAAAAAGAAGGTTATGCCATGGGGTGGTATGCCTTTGATATTACCGATATGAAACCCTTTATCGGACATGGCGGAGCACTTGAGAATTATCAGTCTTTTTTTTATCTCTGTCCGGCTCAAAACCTGGGTTTTGTATTCCTGATGAATCAGGGAGGAATAATGCCAATGATGGGAGGATTCAATACGCTCAGAAACGGGCTCATTGCAATTATGAACAACAGAGAACCTGAATACGGCCCCGGGATATTGCCTGTATTCATCATATCTTTCATTTTTATCCTGATCACCGGATTCGAGATATATTTCCTTTGGCGTATAAGACCCAGGAAGACCAGAACCCTTGTATATAAAAAGTGGAAAACATGGGTATGGCCGGGATTGGACCTGGTAATTTCCATTTCACTTTTTGTATTTCTTTATGATGGATATGCTTTTATATATAGCATGCTTCCAGAATTGTTTTTCTTATTAATCCTGATGATCATTTCAGGCTTATTAAGGGTGGCCATCAGAACTTCCAGGATCATAAAAAACTTTTTCATGATTAGTACCCATAGGCTGTGATTCTGCTTTTTATATCCGGATTATTCTTATATGTATTTTTACCTGCCGGGTAAATATGTTAAATTAAAATGTCAAATCAATTGATCATTTACAGGGCTGCAAATATAAAATGTTGTTACATGCATCTCAATGAATCGCGAATAGTTGAAACTGACAGAAAAATGAAGAATAGCGTTATGAATTCATGATGCTGTCACAAACAAAAAGATAACCCGTCCCTTTTATGGTGGTTATTCTTACTGAAGGATCCTGTGAAAGATATTTACGTAGTCGCGTAACATATACATCAAGATTCCTTGAATTGAACAGCGTATCATCTCCCCAAAGTTTCAGAAGGATATCCTTTCTGAGAATGGCGGTATTCCTGCTTTGCCACAGCATCTCAAGCAACCCGGATTCACGGGCCGATAATTTCCTGGGTTCCTGGTCTTGCCATAATTCAAACCGGCGGGGATAAAATCGATAATTGCCGATTATAATTTCATCTGGTTTTGATTTATGTCCGTTGTTCGTCAGCTCCAGTAAATTTTTTACACGGGCAATCAATTCTTCCATACTGAAAGGCTTCCTGATGTAGTCGTTCCCCCCGGATTCAAAGCCCTTCAGCAAGTCGGCTGTCTGCGTTTTAGCCGTAAGAAAAATGATGGGCACCTGGGGATTGAGGTTTCTTATTTCCCAGGCCAGGCTATAACCATCTTTGTCAGGCAGCATAATATCGAGGACACAAATGTCGGGATCAGACAGTTTGAATGAGGCCAGTGCCGCCCTGCCATTTTCGGCAAAGGAAACCTGAAATCCGCTGCCTTCAAGGGTTTCCTTTACAATCCTTGCCAGGTTAGGCTCGTCTTCCACGTACAGGATCCTGATCTTATTCATGCGGCTTCGGAATTCTTATTGTGAATATACTTCCTGAACCCGGCTTGCTCACCAGGCTGATGGTCCCATGATGACTTTCGATCACCTCTTTTACATAATTAAGCCCCAGCCCGTAACCTTTAGAATTGTGAATATCTCCGCTCGGTACCCTTGTAAATTTCTCAAATATTTTTTTTTGATATTCAGGGGCTATACCCATGCCATTATCTTTGACCGAAAATTCCACCATCCGCACGTCCGATTTCAGGGAGATCAGAATATCCATTCCCGGATGACCGTATTTAAGTGCGTTGTCTAATAGATTATAAACGACATTCATCAGATGCACCGGGCTGCCGCTGACCCGGAAATTCTCTCCTTCTGTATTAAAATTCAGGTGCGCTTTTCGCTTATCAATTACAAGCTTCATCGAGTCGGAAACCTTGCTGATCAATTCCCTGAGATCGACTGACTCCGCTTTGAATTCAACTCCCTTATATTCAAAGACCCCGGTGCTGAGAATTTTATCGGTCATCAGGTTAAGCCTGCTCAATTCCCGTGAAGCGATTTCGAGATATTGACGCGTTTTACCGGGATCTTTAAGAACATTAAAATTCTGAAGCGCTTCGATCGCCACTGATACCGTCGCTACCGGTGTTTTTAATTCATGTGTAATGTTGCTTATGAAATCGTTTTTTAAATCCATCAGTCGCTGATTCGCCCGCATGTTCCTGAACATAAAATAATAAGAAACTACGATAAGGGACGTGAGAATGATGGAAAAAATAATTTGCGGCAGAATCTTTCCTGCAATATAAATTCTTGTGTTTTCAAATCCGGCAGCATACTTCAGCAGATGGTTTGCCGAAACAAAAGGTGTAACATGGTAGGTGTCCCGATCATAACGCAGATTCCGGTCATCTTTGTTTATAAATATCTTAAAGGGTATCTGTATGCCCGATCTATGCAACTCCGCCTGGTAGCGGCTTTTCAATGTATCCGTATTAATTGAATCCCTGGAAAGATCGATCACGAACTTCTTCGACTCCTGACCCACCGGCAATCCTGCCAGAACAGGCCTGATATAACCAAGCAAACTCTCAATCGGATAATGTCCGATCGGGTGATCCTCATTGATTACGATAACCTGGATCATGCGGGTGTTATCGGAGTGCAAAGACGGGTAAATCCGATCGCTTTTCCTGGAATTTACATCCTGCCTGGGGTCATGGATCAGGAATTTATTACCCCCGGTAATATTGCTGTCGGCCGGTAAGAGGATAATGTTTTTCCGGATCATGCTGTCCTGTAATGATAGGACCGTATTCCGGAACAGAAATCCGGTTTCCCTGTTGAATTGCTGATATTCGATACGGTATGAATATTTCAGCCAGGCTGTTTCAAGTATCATCAATAATATGAGACTGACCGCCATCAGGCCCAGAACAAGCAGATTTTTAGAAGATTTCATTCCTGTACAAAATTAGAAGGATACCCGGATTCAGCATCAAATGTTAACCTTAATTAACCTTATATACAGGTTGATTAACCTGGTTCACAATCAAATGACACTAGAATTGTATAAAATAATCAATGAATCCGCGTTACTGACTAAATTGAAGCAGCATTGAAAAACAGGAACAATAAAAAAAATTATGCTTAGAAATTATATAATCATCACGTGGCGGAACATGAGAAGGAACAAATTGTTTACCTTCATCAACATAACAGGCCTTTCGGTAAGCCTGGCCTGCTGTATTCTCCTGTTCATGTATTCGTCGCGGGAACTGGGATATGACCGCCAGAACAAGGATGTTTACAGGCTGACCTCTTTTCTCAGCCAGAAGGACGGCCGGGAATCCAGGCTCGGAACATCACCGGTGCCCCTTACTGTTTCACTTCCGCAGGAAATCCCGGGTGTTGAGCGGGCGGTGCGGGCATGTAATACGGATTATTTCGGGACCGATAACCTGATCAGCTATAATGATAAATCCTGGTTCATAAAGGACGGATATTATGTTGATTCGTCATTCTTCAGCGTTCTGAAATTCGATATTATCGAAGGGAATCCGGATCAGCCATTCAGCAACAGCAGTTCTGTTGTATTGGAAAAAGACTGGGCAAAGAAATTGTTCGGTGATGAAGATCCGCTGGGTAAAAGAATAAAGATCACAACAATTTTCGGGCCTGCCGACCTTGAAGTGTCGGCTGTCTATGACAAAGAGGCCTACGATTGCCATATCTCACCTTCATTTTTTATCCCGATCTCGAACCCGAATGCCTTACGCTTTTTTAGCACCGACCAGTCTAACTGGAACGGCAGTAACCCTTATTTTACCTATGTAAAAGTCACCCCCGGATCGGATATCGGGTCAATGACTTCAAAGCTTAACGGC
>JBJKSY010000440.1:0-4368 GCA_046703645.1 Cyclobacteriaceae bacterium | reverse complement strand
CTGGCACAAAGGTACAGGTCAGGGGTTCTGTCGTATTTTCGTTTACCGAAGATACCGGAATAAAATTATACGAGGTAAGGCCCTGGCAGGGAATAGTAATTCATTTTCCACGCATTGGCGGATTTTATCTTCAGCATTTCTTCCGGCTCGAAGAACGCTTCTTTTTCCAGAGTCAGACAGGATATGTTTCGGATGCCCTGAGGTCCCGTTATTCGTTACAGGCCTATATTCCTGTCAACCATAAAGAATTAACGGATAAGACTTTCTATGTATGGCCCGGAATGGAATTTTTCATGGATCTTGCGGGAGTAAAAATCGAAAGGTATGTCAATAAAAGCCGTTATTACCTGGGAATCGGTTATCGGTTCAACAGTCGTTACAGGCTTGAAATCGGGTATATGGAACAATTTTCAAAAAATAATACCCTCGATCATTTTACCTACACCGACCAGGTATTCAGGGTATTGAATCACTTCACGTTATAAAGCCTTTCTATTTAAAGCGGAATTTTTCGATGAATTTTGTGGTATAATCTCCTCTTCGAAAGTCCTTGTTATCCATCAGTTTGAGGTGGAACGGAATCGTTGTATGAATACCTTCGATCACAAATTCCTCCAGCGATCTTTTCATCCGCATCAATACCCGTTCGCGGGTGGAGGCAGTGACCACAAGTTTTGCAATCATCGAATCATAATTGGGAGGGATGGTATAGCCGGTGTAGATATGGCTGTCGACCCTGACCCCTCTGCCTCCGGGGAAATGGCAGGTAGTAATTTTGCCCGGAGAAGGTCTGAAATCATTATAGGGATCTTCAGCGTTGATCCGGCACTCCATGGAATGCCTTCTCGGGAAGTGAGATTCTTTCGGGATCATTTTACCGGCAGCCACCTGTATCTGCATAGCTACCAGGTCCTGGTCCGTAACCTGCTCGGTAATCGGGTGTTCCACCTGAATACGGGTATTCATTTCCATAAAATAGAAATTCCCCTTATTGTCAGAAAGGAATTCGATTGTGCCGGCTCCCTCATAACCTATAGCTGAAGCTCCTTTAATGGCAGCATGCCCCATTTTTTCACGGATCTCGGAAGTGATGATAGGTGAGGGCGTTTCTTCAAGCAGTTTCTGGTGCCTGCGCTGGATGGAACAATCCCTTTCGGACATATGTACCACGGTACCATGACGATCACCCATTATCTGGATTTCAACATGGTGCGGATCCTCAATAAATTTTTCAATATACAGGCCATCATTGCCGAAAGCATTTTTAGCTTCCATCTTGGCGGCATTCCAGGCCTTTTCAAAATCATCGGGTTCTTTGATCACCCTCATCCCTTTTCCGCCGCCCCCCGCCGTGGCCTTTATAATTACGGGGTAACCGATAGACTGGGCGATTTCCCTGGCTTCAGCTATGGTGTCAACCAGCCCGTCGGATCCGGGAATAATAGGGACCCCGGCTTTTTTCATGGTTTCCTTGGCCGTCGCCTTGTCACCCATGGCCTTAATCATTTTAGGGGAGGCGCCTATGAATTTTATATGATAATCTTCGCAGATTTGAGAAAATTCGGCATTTTCTGACATGAACCCGTAACCGGGATGAATGGCATCCGCATTGGTAATTTCCGCTGCGGCTATGATATTGGGAATGTTGAGGTAACTGAAACGGCTTGCAGGAGGTCCGATGCAGACAGCCTCATCTGCAAATCGGATATGAAGACTTTCTTTGTCAGCGGTAGAATAAACGGCTACGGTTTTAATACCCATTTCGCGGCAGGAACGGATGATCGTTAACGCGATTTCGCCCCGGTTGGCAATTAATTTCTTTTTAAACACTTTCTGTTTTTTATTTCAATGAATTTTCCTGTGCTCAGGGTTCAACAAGGAACAACGGTTGGTCGTATTCTACCGGCGAAGAATTATCGACCAGCACTTCTACAACGGTACCTGATATTTCAGATTCAATTTCATTGAATAATTTCATGGCTTCAATGATGCAAACGGTCTGGCCCTGTTTTACTTTGTCCCCGACTTTCACGAAGGCCGGAGAATCTGGATTGGGAGACTCATAGAACGTTCCGATCATCGGTGACCGGATCTCCATCAGTTTTTTGCCGGCATCCTTTTCTTCTTTTTTGGATTCTTCCGGCACTTTGGATTCAATGGCTTCGGAACCGGAAGAATGGCTGGCAACATGGGTGACAACCGGAGTTGTCTGAATCTCAGTGCCTGCTATCTGCACGTCAGGTTTTTTCTTTACAAAAACCTTGAATTCCGAAGTTTCAATGTTTACTTCATTGATTTCCGATTTGGCAATAAAATCGATAAGATCAATGATCTCTTTTGTTTTCATTGTTTTACTCTTTCGTAATAACTATGGGTCCTGGTATCAACCCTGATCATTTCGTCAACCTGGATGAACAAGGGTACCTGGATAACGGCTCCGGTTTCCAGGGTTGCGCGCTTGGAAGCATTGGTTGCAGTGTCTCCCTTGAGCCCTGGTTCGGTATAGGTTATCTTTAAGGCAACAAAAGCGGGTAACTCGCAACTGATGGGGGTTTCGGTTTCGGCATGGTACAGAATTTCCACCTCCTGGCCTTCCTTCATCAGATCAAAGCTGGAAATCATTTCTTCCTGGAGGGCTACCTGTTCGAAAGTATTGCTATCCATGAAATGAAACCCGATATCATCCTTGTACAGAAACTGATGCGGCCTTCTTTCAATCCGGGCAGTCGTTATTTTCACTCCCGAGTTAAAAGTATTTTCAATGACTTTCCCTGATTTGAGGTTTTTAAGTTTAGTCCTCACAAAGGCGCCGCCTTTACCCGGTTTTACATGCTGAAATTCAACAATAGAATACAAATCATGGTTGAATTCTATAAATAATCCGTTCCTGAAATCAGCAGTGGTAGCCATTATAAGTATTATTTACTTTTCAAATATAAAATTTTTAATCATATCACAAAATCCGGGGAGCTTATACGCCCGAAAATCCCGGTAAACAGGATGTCGGAAAATTTTCTGATTCCATGGGGATCCCTGTAAAGCAGGCCGGCATTATTTTTCATTAAAAATCAATTTTGATTTAATCATAACACCTGATTACATAAAAAAACCGGAGTCTGTGAAGATCATCTCCGGTTACCGGATTTCTGTAAGAGCCTACTTTTCTTCTTTTTCCATTACCACCTTACCCTTGTAGTAAAGTTTCCCTTCTGACCAATGGGCCCTGTGATAAACATGAGGTTCATCGGTAGTGGGACATATGGCAATGGTCTTTTCGCTCAGTTTTCTGCTGTGCCTTCTTTTGTCACGCCTTGTTACAGAATGTCTTCGTTTAGGATGTGGCATTTTTTTAAAATTTATTCTTCACTGTTATTTTTTAATTTTTTCAGCGCTTCCCACCGGGGATCTATTTCACCCTGCTTCTTCTCAATGTCCGGCTCACCGGATTGGGTAGAATAAATAAGTTCATCCCTGCCTTCTTCCTGCGTGCCGTAACGAGGGTGAAGCTTTTTCATGGGAACCGCGACTGAAATCAGCTCGTATATGCTTTGAGCAAGGTTAATTTCCTTCCTGTTCCTGGAAATGATGGATTCTTCATCGTCCAGATCTATTTCTTCCTCACCGTACTTGAATATCACCTGCCCTTCGGTTTGTATCGGGTATTGAAAAGGATCGAGGCTGCGGTCACATACCAGTTCGATCCATCCCTTAATATGGAAAGTCACACGAATAAAAGAACTCATTTTACTGAGAATGGCCTTGCAGGTCAAGTCCCCCCGCTTAAGGTCGGAATTCTCAAAATTACCGAAAAACCTTTCATTGATGCTGTAGCTGAATTCATACTGCTTATCTTCAAGCCCGATAATATTTATCCCGAATTCAGCCAGATTGCCCATTTTCTTTTCGGAAAAATTGGCTTGCAAAGGTAATTAAACGACAATTGAAAAGGAATTTTTTTTAAATAAACTGTGCTGCAAAGGCCTTTCAGGCGGTTTTTTCAACGGATAGGTGGCTTCTCGAGTAATATATGTCCTTTGCCAGGAAAATTGCTGAACGCAGCGATAATTCACTGGCAGTATTTTTTCCGGCAATATTGTAGGCAGTGCCGTGGTCAGGGGAAGTCCGGATAAATTTCAGCCCCGCTGTAAAATTCACTCCTGTATCGAAAGAAAGGGCCTTGAAAGGTGTGAGGCCCTGATCGTGGTACATGGCAAATATACCGTCGAAATTCCGGTACTGGTTTGAACCGAAGAATCCATCGGAAGGATAGGGCCCGTAAACAAGATGCCCCTGGTTCTTCATTTCATCGATCAGGGGTTTAAGGATATCATTTTCTTCAGTGCCGAATAGTCCTTCGTCGCTGGCATG
>JBJKSY010000439.1:0-7102 GCA_046703645.1 Cyclobacteriaceae bacterium | reverse complement strand
GGCCTTGCGCTGATCGTCGCCCCCGACAGGATCCTCGACATGTGCCGGACAGTTGTCAACGTCACCGGTGATGCAACTGTGGCAACAGTGGTCGACAGCCAATTGAACCGGAAAAAAGGAGAAAATTCCGACCTGATATCGTAGGGGCAAACTTCCATGCCTTCCGATCACATATGCGGCAAAATTTCATATTTAATTTTATTTGAGATTGTTATATCTTTCATTAATTTATGCCGGTTCTTTTTGAAAAGGTTGTTATTCATAAAGTGAAAGGCAATAAAATCCTATTTTCATTTTATCATTTTTTCGTTGTTAAATTATTCAATCTGAAACGGGGTTATCATTGAATAATTGATCGACCAGAACTGATCGGAATATATAAATCGGCTACTTTGAAATAAAAAATCGCCCGGTTAATGAAAAGGTTTATTTTTTTGATTCTTTTATCATCCACTACTTCCGGATTTGCCCAGGAAACCATCCTCGTCACTAAAAACAGAGATAAAGATTATGAAGAATATTCAGTCCTGAAGTCGGACAAAAAGATAAGACAGGGAGATTATATTAAATTGAGGAAACCATTATATGGAGGTTTTGTCCTGTCGGAATCCGGCAGATTTGATCATGGGGAAAAAAACGGTTTTTGGGAAACATATTATAAGGACAACAATAATATCAAGAGCAGAGGCTATTATAAGAATAATTTAAAAGACAGTTTATGGATATTTTATTTTCCTGAAGGGATTAAAAGAAATTTACAGGAAATTCAATCCGGTCAGGGAGTCAGGCTGGAGGTATTAAATGCACATCCGGTTATATCCATGACCGGAAATTATTTAAACGGAAAATTAAAAGGTTTATGGATGTATTTTGATACCGGGGGAAATATTGTACAGAAATATGATTTTGATAACGACTCGTTGATTTTCCTTGGAAATGGAAATATCCGGAACAGAGCTTCAGGATTTATTGGCGGGGACTTGCTGATGAATCTGTACCTGAACGATACTTTCGATTTTGAAGGCTTAATGAAAAGCATTGATTCAAAAATAAATTTACATAAAGGAACTATTGCTTTTACATTTACAATCGATGAAAATGGCAGAATGATTGATATCAGGGAAACTAAAAATGATCTTAAAAATAAAAAATTTTATGATCGAGCCCTGTTGACCGTAAATAGCCTTTCCGGGATGTGGTATCCTAAAATGATGAATGGAAGCAAAATGAAGGAAAATAAATCAATAAGTTTTAATCTTGATGAAAGTATAGAAAATCAATCCCGGGCTGACGATAAATGGGTTTATTATAAAGAGGTATTGGGATTTAATTTCAGGATAATAGTAAACTAGCTGCCTCATACATTCTTCCAGTCAACCAACTTCATATTCAAATCCGGCAACCCGGATTTACAGTGAATTGCTATAAATTGTAACATAACACTTTAAGTTTCTGACTTAAAGTGTTACGGGCCCTTTTAAATAATCTATGGGGAATAAAAAAACAACATGAATTCACAATTGAAATTATTTTATATGCATACTATCCTTTTGAAATTTTCGATCTTTTGTTTAAATTAATAGGCTATATCATAAGTACTGCCTGATTTTTTGGCCGGAAGGAATTCATCCAGTAATAGAACCTAGTTGTTTACACCTGTTGGTAAAATATTTATAAATATCTATCAACAGGTAAAATCTATATCTGATTAAGCTGATTGTATTATTATGCCCGGAGAAGGACAATTAAAATATTGCAGAATTTGTAAAAACAGGGTATTAGATATAAACCAGGGAATTATATGCGGCTTAACAAATAAACCTGCAGATTTTACAATAACCTGTAATTTGTTTATTGAAGACCCCGAACGGAAGACATTTCAGGAGAAAAATGAAAAGGAATTACAATTAGAAAAAATGATTGCGGGGCAGGGCAAGAGATTTGTGAATTATTTAATTGACCTGGTTTGCTTTTACATTTTTACAATGATTTTTGAATTATTCATGGGGATATTAGGTGGCCTGATTTTCCCTGATCTGCTTTCATTATTTGATGGGAGAAATACACTCGTGAATTACCTTGTGGCGCTGGGATCAGGCATGATATATTATACCATCCTGGAATATGCAACTGGAAGAACATTGGCAAAATATATTACCGGGACCAAGGTTGTCGATGAAGAAGGTAACAAACCTGGTTTGAGAACATTAATGTTACGATCTCTTTGCCGGTTTATACCTTTTGAGCCCGTGTCATTTTTATTTAACCCGGGATCAGGGTGGCATGATCGGCTGTCCAAAACAAAAGTGATTAATATTAAATAGCTGAAATTTTCATTCTCCCCTGACCTGCATCCGTGCAGATTCGCAACCCTTATAAACAATATTTGATCCAAAAAGATAATATGGCTATATTTCATATTCCCTTTAAACTGGGACAATAACAATGCCCTGCCTTGATGTGTCCTTTCAGAGGTTGTGTTAGTGAAGTGTAACAATGGGATCCGTATTCAATTATAATCAACCTGAAACCGGAAAGCCGACCTACTGGCTGACACGATTCATAATCCTCCGGCTGCTGGGTATCGTCTATGCCGTTGCATTCCTCGTAGCCATTAACCAGCTCGTACCCCTTATCGGATCCGACGGGCTTACACCGGTCGGTTTATACCTGAAAGATGTAAGTAATGCCCTGGGTTCCGGCTTTTCCGGTTTCCTGCACCTGCCTTCTTTATTCTGGTTATGGCATTCTGATACAGCCCTGCTTGTAGTAGCCTGGTCGGGCTTTATACTTTCCCTTGTACTGGTTGGCGGATTTGCCAATGTGCCTTTGATGACCCTGTTATGGTTTCTATACATGTCGATCGTGCATGCAGGACAGGACTGGTATGGTTACGGCTGGGAGATACAGCTTACCGAAACAGGTTTTCTTGCAATTTTCCTTTGCCCGCTCATTGATATGCGACCCTTTCCGGCGCGGGAAACCCCTTTGCCGATCATCTTTTTATTTCGATGGCTGATCTTCAGGATCATGCTGGGCGCAGGCCTGATCAAGGTTCGCGGCGATGAAGTCTGGCGAAACGGGACAGCGCTCTTTTATCATTTCGAAACCCAGCCGCTTCCAGGCCCGTTGAGCCGGTGGTTTAATTTTCTTCCGCACATTATCCTGAAAACCGGCGTCTGGTTTAACTGGCTGGCCGAACTGGTCTCGCCGGTATTTGTTTTCTGGCCAAAGTTCGCCAGGCATATCGCCGGAATAATCATTATTTCCTTTCAGGTTACTTTAATCCTTAGCGGGATCCTTTCTTTCCTGAACTGGCTGACCATAATTCCGGCGCTGGCCTGTTTCGACGACGGGTTCTGGTCGAAGGTACTTCCCGGGCCGCTGGTGCGAATGGCCCGGAAGGCGGAAGAAAATGCCGTGATATCCAGACCCATGGTCACTACTGCCTGGGTTGTTGCCGCACTTGTAGGGATACTCAGCATTCAGCCGGTCATGAATATGCTGTCCCCGCACCAGATCATGAATACCTCGTTCGACCCTCTCGACCTGGTGAATACCTATGGCGCCTTTGGCAGCGTGGGCAAAGAACGGTTTAATGTTGTTTTTGAAGGGACATCGGATCCGGATTCGAGCGACCGGGCCAACTGGAAACCTTATATTTACAAAGGTCTTCCCGTTCGACTTGATGCGCGTCCTCCCCAGGTTGCACCTTACCAGTTGCACCTCGACTGGCAGATGTGGTTTGCTTCTATGTCAACACCCGGCCAGTATCCCTGGACCTTGAACCTGATCTGGAAACTCCTTCATAATGATCCCGGGGCAGAAAGCCTGTTTGCTGAAAATCCTTTTCCCGGGAAACCACCCCGGTACATTCGAGCTGTATTGTACCTGTACAGTTATGCGAAACCGGGGAACCCCGGTCATAAATGGTGGGAAAGAGACCGCCTGAGCCTCTGGCTGCCGCCCTTATCGGCCAATGATCCCCGCTTGATCCGTTTCCTGAAGCTGGAAGGATGGGGTCCCTGAGCAGTACATGCTATATCAGACTAGAAAGTCGTGGAAATGATTTAATTTGTCCAGCTTCTGTCGAGTTATTTAAGATAAATGCGCACTGACATATTTTTTTTAACTTATGTGAAGATTTTTATTGCATGCAGGTAACAATTCAAAATTTAATATAACCAATCATGAAAATATTATTACTGGGCGCTACGGGAAGAACGGGTAAATTCATCATTGAAGAAGCCTTAAAGAAAGGTCATGGAATTTCTGCAATAGCCCGTGACCCGGAAAAATTAAAAGATTATAAGATTGAGGTCACTGTAGGCACATCCTATGACTATGAAACCATTGAAAAAGCCATAGTTGGATGTGATGCTGTCATCAATACTTTGAATGTTTCCAGGAAATCCGATAATCCCTGGGCATCTCTGAGGGCACCCCGGGATATGATCTCCAGATCAACATCCAATGCTTTGAAAGCCATGGGAAAAACCGGGATAAAAAGATTTATTGCACTTAGCACCATCGGCGCAGGAAAATCCTGGGAAACGGCACCCATTATACTGAAATTGGTAGTTTCTATGAGTAATCTGAAAGTTGCATTTCGTGACCATACGAGGCAGGAAGAAATTCTTCAACATTCTTCAATGGATTATACAATATGCCGGGCCCCCATGCTTTCAATGAACATAAATCAAACAGGAGCTATCGCTACTCCGGAAGACAAAAAACCTGCCGACCCGTATTTAAGCAGGAATTCAGCGGCGGAATTCTTCATTAAAATAATTGAAAATGGCGATTATATCCGGCAGACCATTAGTCTGTCGAATATTCCCAGATAATACATCACTTTTTAACTTTTTCTATTGCCAGAGACTATTCACTAGAATATCCCTGGTAACGGCTTCAAATAAATTTTACCAAACCCGGAAATATATTGCAAGTTGCAGTAATCTTATTTCAAAAACCCCCTTTTCTGGATATATTCGAAGGAGATTCAGTTATTCTCTTTTATGGACACCCGGTTAAGAAATTAATATTAATTAAATAAATTGGGCAACAACTAAGCATTGATGAATAACGTGAATAATGCTGAAAAAATAGGCTTTATAGGTGCAGGTGGCATCGCCCGGGCTCATGCCTATTCACTGAATTCCCTCAGGTATTATTATGATAATATTCCCGGGATCATTTTTGAATCAGTCACCTCACAGACTCCTACCTCCAGGGAATTGTTCGCATCCAAGTATGCATTTAAACAGGCAGAGGACCTTGATTCTTTTTTAAAAAACAAAGAGATCAATACAGTTTTTATCCTGGGACCGAATAATGTTCACTACCAGCACCTGATGAAAGCCCTCGAAATGCCTGAAGTGAAACGTATTTACCTTGAAAAACCTGTTTGTTCTTCGGGAGAAGAGGAAACAAAAATGAAAGAATTGTTGCATTCAGTTCCTGCCGGTATAAAGATCCAGGTAGGTTTCCAATATCTTCAGACATCCGCTGTACGGCAAGCCCTTGCATTCTGCAATTCCGGAATACTCGGCAAGCCAGTCCACTTCGATCTTAAATACTATCATGGTGATTACCTGAAAAAAACATACCGTGAAAAAAGAAAATCGCGCCTCACACCTGCTCCCGACGGCGGGGCCATGGCCGACCTGGGCTCCCATGGAATCAGCCTTCTGATCGCTTTCCTGGGATCAGATCTCCGGATCATTCATGCAATTCAGGGAGGCTCATTCGACGACGTGCCGCAGGACTCAGATTTATTCAGTTCAATTGCGCTTACAGATCTTCAGACCAGGGCAACAGGATATATGTCAGCAAGCAGGATCAGCTCAGGCACGGGTGATCTCATTAAGTTGGAAATATATGCTGAAAACGGGACGTTGCGTTATGATTCTTCTCAGAGCGATTATTTCGAGTACTTTCTTGAAAAAGACAATCAATGGATAAAAAAACCTGTCGGAAGTAATTTTTCACCGGTAACCGGTTTCCCTTCAGACCATGTCCCTGCCGGCTGGCTCCGGGCGCTTGTTCATGCTCATTATATATTCCTGACCGGCGATGACCGGGGCTGCTTTGTCCCGGACCTCGCACACGGCCTTGCCGCGCAGCGCCTGGTAAGGGAAACCGCAGTCCACCTGGCAAATTACAGGGATCAGCTTAAACGGACGAATTGAATAATTAGACATCGCGGAATCGTCAAAATCCATACAAGTACTTCAAATAAGGTAAGAAACGCCTTTCCCCGTTTCCTTTGACCTTTAGTTGACCGTATACTGTAAAATAAATTCCTCAGGTGTTTAATATTTTAAGGACAATCGGAATTCACAACGTATATTTGAAATTCCCTATAACTGAATTGGCCCTGAGATATATGTCGGGTGTGCTTCACAAGGTACTTAATTTTTTCCTGGTACGTATCCTGGCGGGTATGGCGATCATAATAAGCTTTGTGATTGCAGTTGAACAGGCCAGAAACTTTTTTTCATTCTCAGGTTCTGTTTCCGGTAATATCGGGAATATAATATTTTCCATGTCTGATGCATTGGTTGCTTTATTTGCTTATTCCCTGCTTTACAGATATTATGAAAAAAGGAAAATCGAAGAATTGTCGATTTCATCACTGGCAAGAAATTCAATTCAGGGTTTCATGGCAGGTTTATTGTTACAATCAGCCTTCGTTTTTATAATTTATATTTCCGGTCATTATTCCATCGATAAGGTGAACCCGCCTTCTTACCTTACCCCGGGTCTTGCAGCTTCGGTTTCTTCGGGGTTCGTTGCAGAAATACTGATCGTCGGTGTTTTCTTTCGTATCGTGGAAAATAAAGCAGGAACATTTATTACGTTAATGATCACCACGATCCTGTTTGGCCTGTTTCATTTGAATGCCCGGGGTGCGACACTTTTATCGATCATGGCTACGGCAGTAGAGGCAGGTTTGTTGTTGCCGGCTTCCTTTGTCTATGCCCGGAAACTCTGGTTCCCTATCTTCCTGCATTTTGCCTGGGACTTTGCCGAACCGGCTGTTTTCGGCGGGATTAATCCGGGGATATCGGTGAATCAAAGCCTGATACAGGGAAATTTT
>JBJKSY010000438.1:0-2105 GCA_046703645.1 Cyclobacteriaceae bacterium | reverse complement strand
CTGATTGCCAGTAATTTCTGAGCTTCAACG
This sequence comes from Cyclobacteriaceae bacterium, assembly GCA_046703645.1. Lineage (GTDB taxonomy): Bacteria > Bacteroidota > Bacteroidia > Cytophagales > Cyclobacteriaceae > DATDPY01. The sequence goes on along the minus strand of JBJKSY010000438.1, from coordinate 2,075 downwards.
GCAAATTCCATCGGGAGATTATTAAGGACTTCACGGGCATAACCGTTGACGATCAGGGCAACAGCCGCTTCCGTGTCAATTCCACGCTGGTTGCAATAGAAAAGCTGATCTTCACCGATTTTTGAAGTGGTTGCCTCATGCTCCACTTGTGCGGATTTATTTTCAATTTCTATGTATGGGAATGTATGTGCCCCGCATTGGTCTCCCATTAATAAGGAGTCACATTGAGAGAAATTCCTGGAATTATCCGCCCTCCGCATTACTTTTACCAGGCCACGATAGCTGTTCTGGCTTTTACCTGCAGAAATTCCTTTTGAAACGATCCTGCTCCTTGTGTTCTTCCCGATATGATACATCTTTGTGCCCGTATCAGCCTGCTGGAAATTGTTTGTTATTGCCACTGAATAGAACTCTCCGGAAGAATAATCCCCTTTGAGCAGGCAACTGGGATATTTCCATGTAATCGCAGACCCTGTTTCCACCTGGGTCCATGAAATCTTTGAATGATCTCCTGCACAAAGACCCCGTTTGGTTACGAAATTATAGATTCCGCCTTTCCCTTCTTTGTTGCCCGGGTACCAGTTCTGTACTGTGGAATATTTGACTTCAGCATCTTTGTGTGCATATATTTCCACAACGGCCGCATGCAACTGATTTTCATCCCTCATCGGGGCGGTACAGCCTTCCAGGTAACTTACATAAGCACCTTCATCTGCTATCAGCAAGGTCCTTTCGAACTGCCCCGAATTGGCGGTGTTGATCCTGAAATACGTAGATAATTCCATGGGGCATCTTACACCCCTGGGTATATAACAAAAGGACCCGTCGCTGAAAACCGCTGAATTTAATGCGGCAAAATAATTATCGTTCATAGGAACAACCGAGCCCAGATATTTTTTAACAAGATCAGGATGATTCTTAACCGCTTCACCGAAAGAACAGAAAATGATACCTAATTCCGCGAGCTTGTCCCGGAAGGTTGTGGTTACCGATACACTGTCAAGAACTGCATCAACAGCCACACCGGAAAGACGCTTTTGTTCCTGAAGGGAAATTCCAAGCTTTTCAAAAGTTGCCAGAAGCTCAGGATCTACTTCATTCAGATCCTTTAAACCGGCCTTTTGCTTTGGAGCGGAATAATAGATTATATTCTGGTAGTTGATTTCAGGAAAGGTAACATTTTGCCATTTCGGTTCTTTCATTTTTTGCCAGTGCCGGAAAGCTTTTAACCGCCATTCCAGCAGCCAGTCCGGCTCATTTTTCTTTCCTGAAATAAACCTAATAATATCTTCATTAAGTCCGCGCGGGGCAGTTTCACTTTCGATCTTGGTTTCAAATCCGTATTTATAATCAGACTTGGTAAATTCCTCTAAAATTTGATTGTTTTTGGCCATTTTCTAATTATTTAGAATGATTATAAATTGCTACAAACATACAACTTATGGACGGGAATAATGTTCCGGGAATGAAATAATTTAATGGCAATTACTCAGGCAGGAAAGAGTCAATAACTTAGATTTTAACTATCTCAAATGATCAGGCACCAAACTGGATATGCCGGTTAATGCTTTCTTCCAGGGATATTATGGTTTCAGTTCTTTCTATCCCTTCCACCTTTTGTATTTTATCGTGTAAAACATCCTTAAGGTGATTGGTATCCTTACAGTGAAGCTTAACAAAAATATTATAATTGCCTGTAGTATAATGGATGGTAACAATTTCAGGAATGCTGAACAGCTTTTTTATTACCTGGTCGTATAAAGAACTTTTTTCAAGGAAGATGCCCAGAAATGCCGTAATGTCATAACCCATTTTGGAATAATCCATTTTCAATGTCGTGCCTTTTACTATTCCCATTTCCTCCAGTTTCCTCATCCTTACATGAACCGTACCCCCTGAAACAAAAACTCTTTTGGCAACCTCCGTATATGGCATTTTAGCATCCTCTGATAGAAGGGCGAGTATCTTTAAATCTATATTGTCAATTTCATAATCCTTACTCATAATTAAAGTATGTTATTATGATTTTTATAAAATTTCTTTTACTAAGATAAGAATGATTTAAATTTTAACCA
>JBJKSY010000437.1:0-2141 GCA_046703645.1 Cyclobacteriaceae bacterium | reverse complement strand
TTTCTCCCAATATTCTTAGTGACAGCAATTTTCAATACCGTGGTCCAGAAGATAACGTTCATACTGACTCAGGATTCATAAACTATCATACATTTTCCCTGTGGGACACTTACAGGGCTGAACACCCCTTGTTTACGCTTCTCAACCCTGACAAAGACAGGGAATTCGTTTTGGCCCTTCTTTCCTTCTACCGTGATTCCGGCCTGCTGCCTGTATGGACTCTCTGGGGTAATGAAACAAATACCATGATCGGGTACCATTCGATACCTGTAATCACGGATGCATACCTGAAAGGATTACTTCCAAAAACAAATCCCGACACACTTTTAAATGCCATGCTTGCTTCGGCGATGCAGAGAGGAAGGGATGTGCAACCTTATATTAAGTATGGCTATGTCCCGGCCGATACCATCAGGGAATCTGTTTCAAAAACGCTTGAATATGCCTATGATGACTGGTGTATTGCGCAGATGGCAAAAAAACTGAATAAAACGGCGGTGTATAATGAATTCTTGAAACGCTCGCAGAATTACAGGAACGTATTTGACCCCGCCGATAATTTCATGCGTCCAAAACTTGCCGACGGAAAATGGAAAACACCGTTCGATCCGTTCTATGCAGGCGGGAATAATGATTATGTTGAAGGCAATGCCTGGCAATATGCCTGGTATGTACCCCAGGACATTCCTTCCCTGGTACGGATGATGGGAGGAAAACCGGCCTTCGCCGCCAAGCTCGATTCGTTGTTTATCCTGAAATCGCCTGATCAGGATCAATCGGTATCCGATGTATCAGGTTTGATCGGTCAATATGCCCAGGGAAACGAACCAAGCCACCATATCCCTTATTTATTTAATTACTGCGGAAAACCATGGAGAACTCAGGAAATCGTAAGGAAGATCATGAACAACCTTTATACAGACCAGCCGGACGGCTTATGCGGAAACGAGGATTGCGGCCAGATGTCGGCATGGTACGTTTTCAGTGCGCTGGGATTTTACCCCGTCAACCCGGCCAGCGGCCGGTATGACCTGGGAATCCCAATGTTCCCAAAAACCGAGTTGCACCTGAAGGACGGAAAGATCTTTACCATTATCGCCAACAACCTGAATGCCCAGAATGTATACGTAAAAGATGTGAAACTTAACGGACAGCTATATAACAGTTATCTGATACCGCATGATACCATTATGGCCGGAGGTAAGCTGGAATTCGATATGACATCCAGGCCGGGTTCAAAATAAACCCTTGTAATTACGATTTCACCGCATTATCCTATTAATTTGCGGTTCTGTAATCATCTGATTTTTATCATGTATGAAGATATTGCCATCTGGAAACAGGATTTTACTTTGACCCATTATTTTGTCGATCCTGACGGATGTGCATCCATACACGGCCTTGCTTTTTTCCTGCAGGATGCAGCTCATAATCATGCCAATGCCCGTTCCCTGGGCTTTGAAGACCTGCTGAAGGATAAGAAAGCCTGGGTGCTGACCCGCCAATTTCTTAAAATATATCATTTCCCTGTGATAGGACAGGAAATCAGGGTCGAAACCTGGGTGGAAAGTACTTCGCCTTCCTTTTCTACCAGGGATTTCCATATCCTGACGCGGGAAGGTGATATTGCCGGCATTTGCAGGACATCATGGATGATGCTTGATATTATCCAGCGCCGCCCGGTGAAAATTCCCGGATATGTCCTTGAAAGAATTCCCCTCACCCCCGGACGCCTTAATGAAAACCTTTTACTTGAAAAACTGCCTTTATCAGGTGATTCACAGGACAATAATTCTTTCAGCGTGCAGTATAGTGATCTCGACATGAACAACCATGTGAATAATATAACTTATGTTCGCTGGGTTTCCGATGGGTTTGACGCCGGATTCAGGAAAAAATACCGTCTTAGTTCACTGGAAATGAATTATCTCAGCGAAGCCCTGTATGGCGACCGGCTGACCTGCCAGATAACTCCCGAGTCTTCACCCGATTCCTTCGGTACGCTGATCAGAAGGGTATCGGACCAGCGGGATATTGCGGTGTCAAGAACTTTTTGGAAAGAGAAAAACTGATCATTAATTATATTGTTCCTATTTTTGCCATTCTTTATAACTACATCGTGAAAATATGATAATCGGGAT
>JBJKSY010000436.1:0-7701 GCA_046703645.1 Cyclobacteriaceae bacterium | reverse complement strand
ACCCTGGGATCGGCCAGAACATTTGTCGTGAATGATGAAACCTATGCATTATTTATTGCCAAGGATATTACGGAATTAAAAAAGGCCAATAAAGCCCTTATGGAGAGCGAGGAAAAATTCCGCCAGGCATTTCAAACAAGTCCCGATGCCATATGTATCATGAAATACCCCAGCCTTGAATTCGTAGAAGTGAATGATGGTTTTATTTCTCTCAGCGGCTTTAACCAGGAGGAAGCCCTAGGGAGCGACCCTGACCAATTGGGAATTTCTTATGACCAGAAAGGTAAGAATGAAATGCTTGAAGCTCTGAATGAGTACGGACAATTTACAAACTCCCAGCGCAAGGTTTATAAAAAGGACGGAACACTCGTCGAATGCCTGATATCCGCAAGTAGCTTCCGGTTAAATGATGAACCCCTTGTCCTTATGATCATTAAGGATATTACCCAGATGATGACTGCTGAGCGAGCCCTTCGGGAAAGCGAAGCGATCCTCCGTACCTTCGTGGCCAATTCACCCGGGATCATTTTCATCACCGACAGGGAAGGGAAATTCCTGCTGGGAGATGGACTTGGCTTAAAGGAACTGGACCTCACGCCACAACATTTTATCGGGCAGAATATAAATTCAATATATAATAGGGATACACAGGTTCAGGATATTATGCAACAGGCTATGAATGGTGAAAATGTTAATGCAATTACTTTTATGGAGGGATATTATTTTGATAATTATTATGCCCCCATTAAAGATGATCAGGGGAATGTGACGCATGTTGTTGGAATATCCCTGAATGTTACCGATAAAATAAAAGCGGAAAAATCTCTCAAGGAAAGCGAAAAAAACCTACGTGATGCACAGGCCGTTGCCAAAATAGGCTCCTGGCATTTCGATTTTAAATCGAACAAGGCTGTACCCTCTGAGGAATTGCTAAGGATACTGGAATTCCCTCAGGAACGTGACCTGACACTTGATGCCTTTTTGGATCTGGTACACCCGGCTGATAAAGATATGGTTGAGACAGAATTTAAAAAAATGATCCATGAACATCAGGAAGACATAAATATCGAGCATAGAATTCTGACCCATGGTAATATGAAATGGGTTAACGAGGTGATCAATGCGGAATATGATACTCAAAATAAAATAGTAAAAGCCATCGGTCTGTTCTATGATATTACACAAAAGAAAATGGATGAGGCTCTTTTGAAAAAGAGCGAAACCTTCCAGCAAAATATTATAGATAACCTGCCGGTGGGCATGGCAGTGTTCGACCTGGAAGGTAACCTGATCCAGCAAAATGATTCGCTTTTTACGATCTTTGAATCATCACTGTTTGCCTCTCAACCGGTTTTCAACTGCTTTACTAACCCATTCTTCATGGAATGCGGGATATCCGGCTGGTTGCGAAACACCTTTGATTTTAAGAGGTCACTCAGCCTGGAAACGTTCCTGGAACCGCATGCTTATCTCATAGAGAATCGTGACCTGGGATCACGGAAATGGCTGAGTATTACCACTTTCCCCATAATGGATGAAAATAATGATTTTGATGCAGTCGTTCTGCTGGTCCAGGATATAACATCCAGGAAATTTGCTGAAGAGATGTTGATACGAAGTGAAGAGAAATTTTCACTGGCTTTCGATCTCAGTCCTGACCTTCTTTGTCTTATTGATGAAGAAACTCTGGCTATTGCTGAAATCAATAAGAGTATAACCGGAATTTTCGGCTATTCCAAAGAGGAAGTGATCGGTCTTAAATTTGCCGATCTGGGAGATGTGACCGACCATGGAAAGTTATTCCAGTTCCTGGAGAACTACCACCAAAATGACGGGCAGTTGACCGAAGAACTTTCCCTTGTTTCCAAGAACGGGATCTCCAGGTTATGTGAACTTTCAGCAACAAGACTGGTGATCAACAACAAGAATTTTATAATGGTTATTATCCGGGATATTACCGAGCGAAGAGAATCCGAAATTACCCTGAAGAAAAACCAGAACGAGCTGATCGAGCTGAATAAAAGGATCGCCGACTATAAGATGATGGCCCTGCGTTCTGCCATGAATCCGCATTTTATATTCAACAGCCTGAATTCCATACAGTATTATATAGGTAAAAATGAGAAAAAACTGGCGATTACCTATCTTTCCCTTTTCTCGAAACTCATCAGGAATATCCTGAACAGTTCCCTGAATGAGAGAAATACCCTCGAGAAAGAACTGGAGACCCTTACCTATTATATCCAGATGGAAAAACTGAGATTTGAAGACAAATTTGATTTTAACATCCAGGTGGATGAAAATATTGAGCAGGAATATATCCAGGTTCCTTCCCTGATCTTTCAGCCATTTGTGGAAAATGCCATTTTGCATGGCCTTGTTCCCAAAGATACCAAGGGAATGCTCGAAGTGACGATCAGGGAACACGAGGAAGGGATCCATTGTATAATCCAGGATAATGGGATTGGAAGGGAGGCAGCCCAGAAAATAAAAGCGGAGAGTAGAAAATCACATATTTCGGTGGGTGTATCACTGACCCGGGAAAGACTGGAAATTGTTAATAAAACAGAAAATATTTCGGTGAAATTCACTGATTTAACCGATCCCGAAGGGAATGCGGCAGGAACAAAAGTTGAGATATTTATTGATTGTTAAATTTATAAAATATAGATTCGGTGAAAACGGACTGCTATGTTACGAGCATTGATCGTAGACGATGAAAGAAAGAGCCGTGAGAACCTGAAGAACCTTCTGGAGGAATTTTGTGATGGGGTGGAAGTTATTGGCCTTGCCGGGAAAGTGTCAGAAGCCATTGAATTCATTGATGGCCAGAACCCGGACATGGTTTTCCTGGATATACAGATGCAGAATGAGACCGGGTTCGATCTGCTTGAGCATTATGATAAGATAAATTTTGGAGTGGTCTTTACCACGGCTCATTCCGAATATGCCATAAAAGCCATCCGGTTCTCGGCCATAGATTACCTGCTGAAACCGATCGATATCGAGGAATTACAGAACGCCATAAAAAAAGCCCAGAAGCAACTGGACAATGATTCACAGTTTAAGAACAAGCTCGAAGTTCTGTTACAGAACCTGAAGCCCGACAATACTGCTAATTACAAAATAGCCCTCCCGACCACCAACGGCCTGGTTTTCATTAAGATAAGGGATATCCTGTATTGCCAGGGGGAAAGTAATTATACGGTCATACATACTATAAATGATAAAAAGTATATGGTATCAAAAACCCTCAAGGATTATGAGGAAATGCTTACCGACTATAATTTTTTCCGCATACATAAGTCTTACCTGATCAACCTGAACGAGATCCGGGAATATGTAAGGGGAGAAGGAGGTTACGTGGTAATGAATAACCAGAAGATGCTTGACGTTTCTAAAAGGAAGAAGGAATCCTTCCTTGCAAAAATCAATAACCCTATTTAAAAACTTTCATTTCTTTTCAATTTCAAAGATTTTCGGCTTCTCTTCCTTTCCCTAAGGAATAGCTCCTTTCAATAAGACCATACAGCCGCTTCCTCATTCCTGCTACAGCTCAAGGTACCTTCAAGGTATTATTGTGCTGTATTTAATAAAATCGTCAAAATATGAATAACCAAAGCACGAAAACTTTATCGAACGTAAAAACATTAAAATTTATTTTCATCCTGGTAGTACTGGTTGTCATGTTGTTTGAATTGGGTGGCTGTACTTCGCAAAGCTACTGCCCGACCTATACCACCGCTTACAAGTTTTATTATAAAAAACCGGCCCATGTAAATTATCATGCCGGCTACCGCAAAATTCAATCTTTCTGAAATCCATAATAAATACAGGAAACAGAATGAAATTGACCCGAAATATTGTCCGTCAGCCCCAGGTAATCCTCCCGATTATACTGCTGGCATTGCTGGTCTCCGCTTTTCCCGTAATTGATCACACCATGAGGGAAAAGCAGGACAAGCTGACCTCAGACATTAATCATTGTTCCGGTAATATCGAAAAAATATACCTGTGGTGGTCGGTTGACGATCAGAGCCTGGATATCCGGGAAGTGCTCTCGGGGAGCATGGCAACGCCGGAAATCAACAACGGTGGCAATTATAATACTGCGGGCAAACCGGGACCGGCTTATAGTGTCAACTTAAAAGGTGAATTGACGGACTGGCTTGATTTGCAGATCAATTACCAGGTAAACAGGATCTGTGACCTGCTTAAAACCGGAACTGAAAAATCTTCAACAATTATTCTTACAAAAGTAAAAACAATACAAAGCCTGTATACCCGGAAAATATCACTACTGGAACAGGAACGTACTCAAATCGGACGTGATAGAGACATCGGCCTTACAATTATTGTCCTGCTCATTTTTCTGATATCTATACGTGGCATGGTATCCTTCATCAGAAAGGGTTTCAAAATACCCGCCCGCCAGGTTCTGCACCAGGTTGAAAAAATCTCAGAGGGTGATTTCGCCAGGCAGTCTTTGGTTGAAAAGAAAGATGTTTTCGGGGAGATATCAGGAAAAATTGAAAATGTACGGCAGCATATCAGCGATATTTCGCAGTTCATACAGCGGATCGGCGAGGGGGATTTCAATACTTCCGATTTGAACATCAGCCCGACCAACCTTCTTGGTTCCTCCCTGATACAGATGCAGATGAAACTGAAATCCGTAGCAGAAGAGGATAAAAGGCGAAACTGGGTCAACGAAGGGCTGGCAAGATTTTCCGAGATACTAAGGAAGCATAACGACGATCTGGAAGCCTTGTCGGAAGATATGATCCTTAACCTGACCCGGTACCTGAATGTGAACCAGGCTGCACTCTACCTTCTGAAGGAAGAATCCGGAGAACCTGTCCTCGAATCGATGTCGACCTATGCCTGGGACAGGAAGAAATATATTAAAGATAAATTCGGTATCAGGGAGAACCTGATCGGGCAGGCGATCATGGAGAAAGATATCATTTACATGTCGGATGTGCCCGACGGGTTTGTACATATAACTTCAGGGCTTGGTAAGGCCAATCCCAGGGAAATACTGATCGTGCCGATGATCATTAATGAGGAGCCACAGGGGGTGATCGAGCTTGCCTCCTTCAACCGGTTCGAGCCTCATATGATTGAATTCGTGAAACATGTGAGTGAAAATATTGCATCCACCATCGTAGGCATTAAAACCAATAACAGGACACGGGGCCTGCTGCTCGAATCTCAGGAAATGACCAATCAGCTCAAAAAACAGGAAGAGGAATTAAGGAAAAATACCCGCGACCTGAGTGATGCCAAGGAAAACCTGAACATCCAGCTTGAACAGGCCAGGACGGAAATGCAGATGCAGATACAGAAAATAGAAGCTGAACGTGAAAAGAATATTGCAATACTTGAAGGATGCGAAGATGGGGTGATCACTTTCAAGAGTAACGGGATCATTGATTTCTTCAATAAAGCAGCCGAGGATATCTGGAGAGTTCCAAGGGAAAAGACCCTGGGAAAACATATCAGGGCCTTCATACCGGTTGAAATTATGGATTCGGTCGATATCCCGAAAGTGATATACGTCGGGGAAGGAAATTCCAAAACGATCGATTCCCGTACCGAGATCTCGGTCTTTGATGCAAACGGCCAGGAGATATCCGTGCTGGCCACCTTATCAATCGGGAAACTCGAAGAGGAAGCAACTTTTGCGTTTTTCATTCAAAAAATTTCCGTTGAATTTTTCTGAGAACCAAAACTACCATGAATAACAGGCCATTTAAACATGATTCCGAAGTACTGATGAAGATCCAACAGGCATTTTCAGAGATTCTCGTGGAGGTCAATTCTTACCATGCCGACACGCAGAACGAGTTCCAGTTTCTTCACCACCAGTATGTTACAGTGAGCAAAAAGATCCTGGCAATCATTCAGAACCTGAAAAAATTGCAGTCCGTGTTTAACAACAAGGACCTCAGTACACTCATACGGAATCTTCACGAGATGAAAACTATGACCAGTGGCATTCATTTTTCAGGTACGGTTCACAGGGGTGGGAAAGGGATCGATCGCATGATCCTTTCAAATATCCTGGAGCTGAAAAATGCCATTAAAAGGATCAAAAGACAATTTCGTCATGACCTCATCACTCAATCCATGGATCTTTCCGGTGAAGGGTTTCCGGTAGCCGGCGATCCCGATCTTAAAAACCTGATCACAACGGACCTCATTGCCATGGTGGGTATCCTCGAAAATGCGTTGAACATACTGGCAGAATATTTCGGTGAAGAAGGAAATAGGGATGGATCGGACGGAAGGGAAGAGTACGGGCGGATAATCCAGTATATAGATTTTCTTCTGATACATATTATTGAATTTCACGGTAATGTTGAGAATAACCTTCAGTATATCTCTTCTAATTTTGAAGTGTGCCGGCAAACCGGAGATGAAATAATAACCGCCCTGCAGTACCAGGATATTTTCGGTCAGAAACTGACACATGTAAAATGGATCATTGAGAGTGTCCGGGACGAATTCAGTCAAAGTATTCATAACGGGGGTGATGCCAACAGGTATTCCTATGTGATCCCCGAGGTAAGCGCCATCCTGATTTCACAGGTAAAATTCATCCAGGATGAATTTCATAAATCCACCCAGACGATTATTGAAAGGCTGAACAATATAAGCCGTGGTTTTATAAGCTCGCGCGAAAAGTTCTGGAAACTCAATTACCTGGTAAACCCCGAATCGGTCTGGATTTTCAACCCGGTTATGGCAGGAAAAAGACAGCCTGCACCTTTACTGAATGCGACAGAGCAAGAAGGGGATATTGAATCCCTGGGCAGGGGAATTGAAGTGGTAATTTCTGAAATAAAAAATATCAAGGGCAGGGTTCGCGATCTGATCCTGAGCGCACTTGAGCCTGCCCAGTTTTCTAAAAGCCTGAAAGATCAGCCGGAACAGGAGATGATCCGGGGTGCTTTAACCTACTATTCCAAGGCAATGGATACTGAAAGGGAACCGGATAACAGGCATAATGAGCTTATCAGGTTCAGCAATCATTTATTCGACGAGGTAATTGTTTCCCTCGAGGATGCCGGTAAAAGATATGATAATATGGAGAAAATGAGCGGGAAAGTATCCTATATAATTTCCAGGCTCGAATACCTCAACGGGGTGGAATATCCCTGGAAAGGTGAAATATCCGAAGAAAAAAAATCAGCCTCCCTCGAAGATTTCAGGAGAACCTATTCCATGCAAAGTGAAAGAATAAATCATGACATGGCACTGGGAGTCAACTCAGGAAACGGTGATGATATTACCTGGAATGATGAAGAAAAGGATCTCGGCGAAGTGGAATTATTCTAATGTTTAAAATATGACACACCATAAAAATATAACCTTTAGCAGTGAGCTGAATGTGAAAAATGCAGAGAAGCTCCGTGCCAAACTCATTTCTTCCGGAAATGAGAAAGCATCCTGCAGCCTTGAGCTCAGGAATATCAATGATATGGATTTCGCCGGGGCCCAGTTGGTCCTGGCGGCCCTGAAATCAGGACATCTCAGCAAGGTGACCTTTCACCAGTTGCACCCTGATATCAGGGACCTTTTAATTAAAACAGGATTTGACTCCCTTATTAAATAATTATTACTATGAAGAAAAAAGTTTTAATCGTTGACGATTCTGAAAGCATCCGCGAAATAGTCGGATACACGCTGGAAGGT
>JBJKSY010000435.1:0-3063 GCA_046703645.1 Cyclobacteriaceae bacterium | reverse complement strand
TCCGCTTCTCCCGTAATATATTTTTCATTCACACCATTGGCCCGCATGGCCCTCCATTTATAGTGGTCACCGGCAAGCCAGATCTGTGTCAGATTTTCAAACTGTCTGTCCGAGGCAATATCTTCAGGAGGCAGGTGGCAGTGGTAATCGATGATGGGCATGGGCCGGGCATGCCTGAAATACAATTCCCTGGCAATATCCGATTCAAGGAGAAAATCATCGTTAATAAATTCTTTCATGCCTGATCAATAAAAAGCGGTTTTATATGACGTAAAAAAAGGTTATCAGTAACCCGTTTCCCGATTATCTCCTCGTTTATTCTAACTAATCTCCTGAACTCTTCCATATTTTCAGCCGCAATCTTATATGATATATGGATGAACTGGCGAAAGTCGGGGTTGTATGATTTGCATTGCCTGTCATGGATTACCGATTGAGATAATTTTTCGGCATTCCATCCCATGATTTCCTTTTCACCGGGAAGCCCGGACATATTTATATCCGTTACCATTTTGTATGGCCCAAGAAGTTCTTCCATTCTTTTAAGGGCCTCCGTGTATATGAATTTTGAAAAATTAAATCCTTCCTTTCCGCCAAGGATCAGCCCTGTATATTCCTCAAGCCAGGTAGTTCCCGCAGTCTTCAAATGAAGACCTTTATTATGACGACGGACGGATCTGCGGATTGCGGGATAAATTGAAAATTTATCGCTTCCGGAATGAACGCTTAGCTTTACGGGATGAGAATAACCGAATTCCTTTTCCGCATAATCAGCCACCATCAGGTCCTGCTCAAATTCCTTTTCAAAGAGTGTCTTATCCCCTGTATAATCAATTCCCTTATGAAAGCTGCCTGTAAATCGCGGCGCGATATGATCCGGGAAAACGGCATTGTGAGCCAGTTCTCCAAGAATAATAAACAATTCTGCAGGACTTTGCGGCGAGAGGACCTCATCCATGGAAACTTCCGTTATGAATTCCTTTTTTCCTTTATGATCTCTGATTTTTTTATGGATCCTGCCGGCTTCCTTGCATGCCATCAGGAATTGCCTTCCTGTCTTAAATAAAAAATCCTGTGAGATTAATAGGGGTTCTTCAATTCCCGGAATGTGCCTTGTGCCGATATATTTATGGTTGCGGTCGATAAAATCATCCATTAGATCTTTATCCGGGGCCAAGCCAATCTGATCCGCAACATCAATGGTGAAGAAATCGGAAGAGTCAAGGAATCCTTCCACCGTCTTGAAACTGATATGATCGGCATCAACGTGATAAAGCCCTGACCATCCTGTTTCTTTGACGGCATTTTCCGCCTCTGCTCTTACATCCCCGGGTCCCGTATGAACAAGCAGATGTTCCCTGAACGACTTATTCCATACAGGTATTACCTCTGTACCATAATTCCCTGCCTGCAGAAATGCATTTAGCTGGTAAATACCCTGCAACCCGAAGCGGTCACCGATGCCGAAACTGAATAGATTTTGATTCATAAGTCGAATAAGAGATCAATTTACTGAATCAGCCAATATTCTGAAACAATATTAGAAGGATTGCATTTCGCTCATCTTCCGGTAAAGGTTATCGTATTGCATGAGCTCATCATGAGTTCCTCGTTCAATAATTTCACCGTTTTGAATAACGGCGATCAGGTTGGCATTTTGAATGGTGCTTAAACGGTGAGCTATCACGATGGATGTCCTGTTTTTCATCAGGTTATTGATGGCTTCCTGGACCACGCTTTCAGATTCCGAATCCAGTGCGGAAGTAGCTTCATCCAGAATGAGAATCGGAGGATTTTTTAATACGGCACGTGCGATACTGATACGCTGGCGTTGTCCGCCGGATAATTTCATACCACGCTCCCCTATATTGGTTTGATATCCGTTTTCGGTCTGCATGATGAATTCATGTGCATTGGCAATTTTCGCCGCCCTGATAACGTCCTCCTCTTTTGCGGTGCTGATCCCGAAGGCAATGTTGTTGAAAATCGTATCATTGAAAAGAATGGATTCCTGGGTGACAATTCCCATGAGACTCCGGATGGATTCAATATCGTAATTCTTCAACGGGATCCCATCGAGTAAAAGCTCCCCTTCATCAATATCATAAAATCGCGGGATCAGGTCGGCTAATGTCGATTTTCCTCCCCCTGACGGTCCAACCAGGGCGATTGTCTGCCCAAGCGGGATTTTAAGGTCAATATTTTTCAGTACAGGGACCTGTGCGTAAGCAAAACTTACATTTTTAAATTCAACAGAAGATCTGAATCCCGTTGCCACGACAGGTTTGGCAATTTCCGTGATTACAGGTTGCGTATCAAGTACCCTGAAAACCCTGATGCCGGAAGCAATGCCTCTCTGAATATTGGTCACGGCTTTTGAAATTGCTTTGGCCGGGTTTAGGATCTGTGCAAATATGATTATGTAAGTTATGAATGCTGACGCATCCAGGCTGGAACGGTTGTTCAGGACAAGGTTCCCCCCGTAAAGGAGTATTCCTCCTACGAATACCACGCCAAGGAATTCGGAAATTGGGGAGGCAAGTTCTCTTTTTTTCACCATGTTCATGTAAATCGAAGAATAGCGGCGGGTTTCACGCTGGAATCTCTTATTGATAAAATCGGTTGCATTGAACGCCTTGATGATACGAAGCCCTGAAATAAGTTCGTCGGTATAATTGAGGATTCGTCCCAGGGATTCCTGGCTCTCGCGGGCAGGTTTTCTGAGTCGTTTGGCAATGGCAGCAATGATGCCGCCGCTTACGGGTAACAGGAAAAGAGTAAACAGCGTAAGGTTCACTGATCTGGAAAACAGATAAATAAATGAAAGAATGATGGTTAAAGGATCACGGAAGATGGATTCCAGGAGATTCGTGATCGAATTTTCAATTTCCTGGATGTCATTGGTAATTCTTGACATTATATCTCCTTTCCTCTCATTGGAGAAGAATCCCAGGTGAAGCCGGCTGGTTTTTTCAAAAATTGCATTCCTGAGGTTTTTCACCGTGTTGGCCCTTACATTAGCCATTACAACCTGTGCCATGTACCTGAAAAGGTTTGCAAGGA
>JBJKSY010000434.1:0-4686 GCA_046703645.1 Cyclobacteriaceae bacterium | reverse complement strand
CTGTAATTCCCGGGATCAACGATAATGCAGTCACCTCCGGGGCTGTAAAGCAAATAGGTATTTTCCTGGAAAGCATTAAAACAAAAAGCCTTTATAAAAACCATTTAACAGGATTTTTACAAATTTGAGGCAAATATCGCCAAATTCAAACCTGATACAGAAGGAAGCATTGAAACTGGATTACATCATAGCCGGCCAGGGATTAGCAGGAAGTATTCTGGGGCACATGTTAATACGCAAGGGATACCGGTTACGGATTTTTGACAAGGGAGAAAACCTTGCTTCTTCGGTTGCCGCCGGCCTTTTCAACCCGATAACGGGAAAACGCTGGGTGAAGACATGGAAAGCAGAGGATGTCTTTCCTTTCCTGCACAGGTATTACCCCAAACTGCAGGAAGAGATAGGGGAAGAATTTTTTTTCCCGCGAAAAGTTTACCGAATTTTTTCAACGCAACGTGAACAGAACGAATGGAGCTCAAAAAGCCGGCATGAGCTGGAATCGCTCTATGCAGACCGTGTAGTTACCACGCCGTTGATGGAGCCGGTACTTGAAAATCCATTCGGCGGCTTGCTTATAAAAAACTCGGGCTTTGTGAACACCGAAATTCTTCTTCAGGGATTCATGAAATATTTCATGGAAAAAGAGGTATTGATAAGGGAAAACTTTGATGAAGATGACCTGGTGATAAATGCCAGCGGGCTGACGTATAAAAATTTTTCTTTTGAAAAAATCATTTATTGTACAGGTCTGGCATCTTCGCAAAGCCGTTATTTTTCCTGGCTTCCATTCAATCCTGTAAAGGGAGAGATCCTGCAGGTTGAACTACCGGTCAACCTTGAATATATAATAAGCCATGGCTTGTTCATTATTCAGGAAAGCCCTTCCTGTTTTAAAGTGGGAGCCACCTATGAGAGGGGTAACACGAACCCGGAGATAAGCGATCCGGCAAGAGAGGAAATGCTGACAAAACTGGGAAAAATACTTCATGTCAGGCCGGTTTTCCTTTCTCAGGTTGCTGGAATCCGGCCGGCCACCCGCGACCGGAGACCATTTATCGGAATTCATCCGGCTTTCGACAGGATAGCAATTTTTAACGGATTCGGGACCAAAGGGATCTCCCTGATACCTTATTTTTCGGGAATATTCATCGACCACCTTGAAGGAAGGTCCAATTTAGATCCTGCAATAAATATTATGCGATATTTTAATTAATTTAGGTGGCCCGTTCGTTATAATGAGGCGTATGAGTCACAAAATCAAGATATTAATCCTTACATTAATTGTATTCTTTCCTGCATTCCTTGTGAGGGCACAGGATTCCCGTGAAGATTTCGGTGAAAACAGGGTTCAATATAAAAACTTCCACTGGCGGTATCTCAGCTCCGAAAATTTTGATGTTTATTATTACGATAACGGAGATAAAATAGCCGATGACGCGATAAAATACCTTGACGGTCAATTCGACCACGTTACGGACGTCCTGGGGTATTCACCATATTCCAAGACGAAAATATTCATATATAATTCCATTACAGATCTTCAGCAAAGCAACGTGGGAATAAGCCAGTCGGATTTTACAGTCGGAGGACAAACCGACTTTTTCAAATCCCAGGTTGAGATCGCATATCCGGGTACCCAGGCAAAATTTAAAAAAGAGCTGCTGCTGAAATTTTCGCAGATGCTGATCTCCGACATGATGTATGGAGGTAGCCTGTCGGATATGTTCCAGAGCTCTTACCTGCTTTCCCTTCCGGACTGGTTCATTAACGGTGCGGCCAATTACATCGCATACGGCTGGAATGTTGAGATGGATGATTATATGAGGGATCTTTTCAATAACGGGAAGCCTCATAACCTGAATAAGTACAGCGGCGATGAAGCCGGCCTGATCGGACAGTCCGTATGGAATTTTATAGTAGAGAAATACGGGACAGGCAATGTTTCCAATATTCTGAACCTGACGCGAATCATCCGAAATGAAGAAAAAAGCATTTCCAATACCCTGGGACTTCCCTTCAAGGAATTCATACAGGAGTGGACAAAGTATTACCGTGAATCTGCCAATGAGGCGGATAAAAATTATAAAGTGGTTTCCACCGATAACCGGCTGATGAGGAATTCAAAGGATTTCATTTATAATAAAGTAAAGATCAGTCCCGACAATAAATACCTTGCCTATTCGCAGAACCTGGACGGCAAGTATTTTGTAAGGATCCGGGAACTTGATAAGCACCGTGTTTTTACAGTCATGACAGGAGGATACAAGGTGATCGGCCAGGATGTGGATTACCAGCTTCCGTTAATATCCTGGATCGACAACAATAACCTGGCGGTGATTGCCACCAAGTACGGGAACAATTATATCTGGTTTATCAATATCCACAGCGGGCGAAAAGTAAAAAAAGAACTCACCCGGCTCAATAACATCCGTGATTTTGATGTTTCGGAAAGCGGAAATCTTGCTGTATTGAGCGCCGATGTGAACGGGCAAAGCGATCTGTTTCTTATCAGCCTTAAAAGAAATTCCATCAAGAGACTGACCAATGATGTATATGATGATGTCAATCCCCAGTTCGTACCCGGAACTCCCTCAGTGATATTCAGCTCCAACCGGCCAAACGACACATTATCCGTCGAAAGCAAGTTGGACATGAAGAACCTGAGCAATAATTTCAATCTTTTCATTTACAATATCGACACCACGCGGAACCTTCTTCTTCAGATCACAAATGCTCCAAGTCACAATATCGATCCCATACCGGTCTCTGCGGAAGAATTCTATTTTCTAAGCGATCAGCAGGGGATCTACAATGTATATAAATACCAGATGGATGAAAAAGTTTACCAGCAGATCACCAAGTATTCATCCAGTATTCTGAATTTCGATATCGGTCCCGATAAAAAGGGAATTGTATTTACCATGTATGATAAGAGGAAGGAGAGCATATTTTACGAGCCCGGTTTCGATCTTGATCATGGCACTTTCACCCTTCCCACGCGAAGGCAGAATCTCATAAATGCCAAATATGTAGCCCAGCGGATCTTCAAACGAAGGGAAGAAGTCCGCGATTCCATGCAGCAGGTGCTTCAGGGTATCAAAACTTCCATACCCAAATCAGATACATCCTCAATTGTATCCGATACCACCTCCGACAATCCGGCTCAGAAGAAGAAAAACAAGAATGAATTCATCGATACGGATAATTATGTATTCGACAAAGAGAATGTAGCGGCCGCCGAAAACCAGGAATCATTTCTCACGCAATACCGGAAATTCAGCAAGGAAAGTGAAGTAATGGGACCCTTTGATTACCAGCCCTTATTTTCTGCCAATAACGTGGTAACCTCTTTCGTGATCGATCCCCTGCTGGGTTTCGGGATAAACCTTCAGACCCAGATGAATGATATGCTGGGCGATAACCGGTTTATAGGGGGTGTGCTGGCAACCACGGATCTGCGAAGCGGTAATCTTTACGCCGAATACCAGTATCTGAAACATACCGTTGATTTTACGGTCCGTTTTGAAAGAAAATCAATTTATAAACCTACGGAAGCAGCCAGCCAGAAGTATTACCTTAATAAGTATGAAGTAGGCGCTTCGCTGCCCCTTAACACCACTGCACGTATTTCCATCAAGCCTTTCCTGGCCACGACAAGGTTCTACGATCTCAACCCCACAACCCTTATCACCCCGGGATCCATCCCGGCCAACGGATCGGTCAACAGCCAGTGTACCTATGGCGGCTTCAGCGCGGATTTTACATTTGACAACACCGTTTCCAGCGGTCAGAATCTTATTGAGGGAAGACGCGGCAAGGTATCTTATACTGTTTACCAGGGTCTTCAAAATAATAATAAAAGCTTTTCCAATTTTTATGTTGACCTCAGGAATTACCAGAAAATCAGCAGGGAACTTGTGTTTGCCACCCGGCTGTTTTACGGAAGGTTTTATGGAAATAACAAACAGGATTATCTCCTGGGAGGGATCAATAACTGGTTATTCAGCAAGACGAATACCGCGAATGGAAACAATCCCCTGAATGTACAATCGTATGTTGACAACAGCAACCTGCTTTTCCTCCAGTATGTCACCGATCTCCGCGGATTTGAATATAACCAACTGAATGGCAATAATGCCCTCTTATTCAATGCTGAACTCAGGTTCCCCATCATCCGTTATTTCTATCGCGGTCCCATCGCATCCAATTTTCTGCGGAACCTTCTGCTGTTGGGCTTTTATGATATCGGCTCTGCCTGGACCGGAAGGTCACCGTTTGCTACGGAAAACAGTGTCAATACTCAAATCATCGACAATCCGGGTTCTCCATTCCAGGCGCAGATCCAGAATTTTAAGAATCCCTGGCTGCAAAGTTATGGTTTCGGAATACGAACCGTGTTGCTGGGATATTATATGAAATTTGACATGGCCTATCCTATCGAAGATTATCAGGTATCAGGCCCCAAATATTATGTCTCGCTCGGTTATGATTTCTGATCGTTCTCTTCCATAAATTCACGGCAATGCAGCTTTTTTTCAGGTCCCTGGGTAATGGAAAACCATTAATTATTCTACACGGTCTTTTCGGAAGTTCTGATAACTGGCAAACACTGGCAAAAAGATTCTCTGAAAAATACAGGGTGCTCGTGCCCGACCTGAGAAATCATGGCCAGTCGCCACATGATCC
>JBJKSY010000433.1:0-5048 GCA_046703645.1 Cyclobacteriaceae bacterium | reverse complement strand
ATGCTCGTCATGGGAAGCGGGAAACTTTTCGACCTTATGTCAAGATTTGAACAGATCACCAGGATTTTTATAAATGCCTGGGATAAAAATGTTCCTGTAACAGAAGTATTATCTCAATAGAAAATATGGCATATAAATACGATTTGTACTTACATTTTGATTCCAGGGATAATACCGGAAAAGGAGAAGATGAATTAGGCTGGGCCGAGAATTTCATGCGTTTTCTCAGGATCATGCTTCGTCAGTTCCTTGGCAAGGATCCGGTCATTTATTCACCCGGAGCAGGAGAGGATCAAAAGCCGGATCCCTCCGAGCTGAAGGTGATTGTATTTATAATTTCGCCGGACACTGTTAATTCCCCGGAATTGGCTCAGTTAATTTCCGGATTCAGGGAAGAATGTGACAATCAGCATGATATTGATATTCAGTTTGCTGGGCGGATCTTCAAGATCGTGAAATTACCCGTTCCTTTATCAGACCAGCCTGAGGCCATCCGTGTGTTATTGCCCTTTGATCTTTATGATTTTGACCCGGCTTCGGGTAAGACAAGGGAAATTAATGATTTTTTCAGCCAGGAAGCAGAATTGAACTACTGGATGAAACTGGTGGACCTGGCTTATGACATTCATGAATCCCTGGCAAGGATCGACAAAAGAATAAAGACAACCAGGGAAGAATCCTATAAAAAATCAGTATTTCTGGCTGAGACAGGTCCGGAACTTATCGTTCAGCGGAACATGATAAAAAGGGAATTGCTGAGACAGGGATACCAGGTGCATCCCGATAAAAACCTGACGGATAAGCCGGAAGAATTATCAAGGGAAGTGCTGGATATCCTTGGAAATTGCCATTATTCAATCCATCTGATGGGAGATCATGTAGTGGCTGGAACAGGAGTCTCGCTGGCTGAAGTACAGAACCTCGCGGTCTCCGATTATATAAAGGAGAATGCCCGTGAAAAGGCGGAAGGATTTTCAAGACTTATCTGGTTATCACCCAATTTTAAAATAAAAGACGAGAGGGAACAGACCTTCCTGGAAACCATGAGACGTGATCTGGAAGAAGTGGGACATACCGAAATATTCCAGACCCCGTTCGAGGATTTTAAATTCGTGCTCAAGAACAGCCTCGTGGATGTGAGTGATTTTGACCTTAAAATCACCGAAGAAAAAAATAATTCCTCAGGAAAGAATATTTACGTGATCTATGATAAGATAGATACCGACAGGGCTCTGAATCTTGCCGGTTACCTTAAGCAAAAAGGCTTCCGGACTCTCGAACCTTCCTTTGAAGGGGATTTAATGGATATACGGCAATTGCATATTCAACACCTGATCGATTTTGACGGGGTGATCATATTCGCCGGAAAAGTGAACACATTCTGGGTGAAAATGAAATTACTGGATATTCTCAAGTCACCGGGTTTTGGCAGGATCAAACCATTGAATAATAAATTTATCCTGATTGATTCTTCCGCGAATTTCAGCAAAGAGGAATTCAGCAATTATGATGTTCATATTATTGAAGGGAACGGAAGGGATTTCGGGATGGTAGATGATGTAATTAACGAATTGAAATAATGAATCAGTTATTTGCCAACATCGCTAACCGCAAGGTCGATGAGGAACATCTGATGATGAATCCTTTCCCCGGATTACGACCCTTCCAGATAGAGGAAAGTCATTTGTTCTTTGGCCGGGAAGGTCAGACGGATGAAGTCCTTATGAAACTTTCGGAAAACCGGTTCGTCGCGATCATCGGTCCCTCGGGAAGTGGTAAATCATCGTTCGTATATTGCGGAGTGCTGCCGACCCTGTACGGCGGATTTCTCGCCCATAAAGGCGCCGACTGGCAGGTGGTCGTTACCCGCCCCGGCGCTGCACCGGTTGAAAACCTGACAGATTCACTGCTTGAAACCCAGCCTGATTACGTCGAAGCTTCTGAAGAAAATAAAAAGATCAGATATAATATCACAAAATCCCTGCTGAAGAGCTCGTCCCTGGGACTGGTGGAGGCCATACAGCAGATGAAAGATGTCGGTGAAAAAAATTACCTGATCCTGGTTGACCAGTTCGAGGAATTATTCCGTTTCCGGAAAGTTGATGAAACGGGCCAGAACATTAACGAGTCGCTGGCTTTCGTCAATCTTCTGATGGAAGCCGTTCAAAACGCTCATGTTTCAGTCTATGTAGCCATCACCATGAGGTCGGATTTTATCGGTGACTGTGCAGAATATCCTGAGCTGACAAAAGAAATTAACGATTCACATTACCTCATTCCCCAGATGACCCGCGACCAGAAGAGAATGGCCATCATGGGTCCGGTGGCTGTTGGAGGAGGGCAGATCACACCACGCCTGGTTCAGCAGTTGCTCAATGACCTTGGGGAAAAATCCGACCAGCTACCAATCCTGCAGCATGCCCTCATGAGAACCTGGGGATACTGGAGGGAACACAGGGAAGGCCAGGAACCTATCGATATTCATCATTACGAGGCTATCGGGACCATGTCGGAAGCCCTTTCCAGGCATGCCAATGAAGCGTATGAAGAATTGAGCTTCGAACACAGGAAGATCTGCGAGATCATGTTCAAGGCGTTGACTGAAACGAGGGGAGAAGGTGACGGGATCCGGAGACCGACTAAACTCCGTGAAATTGCAGCGCTTGCCGGGGTAGACGACAGTGAAGTTATTTCTGTTGTCGAAAAATTCAGGGAACCCGGACGTTCCCTGCTTACGCCGCCTGCCCATATTGCCTTAAGTCCGGAAACTTATCTCGATATCTCCCACGAAAGTCTTATGCGTATATGGGAGCGTCTGAAGATCTGGGCCGAAGAGGAAGGTGAATCTGTCCGCATGTATCTGAGATTAGCTGAAGCATCCGAAATGTTCCAGTTAGGCAAGGCCGGATTGTGGAGACCTCCCGACCTGCAGCTTGCCCTGAACTGGCAGCAGAAATATGATCCCTCCCTTACCTGGGCACAGCGGTACCACCCTGCCTTCGAAAGGGCCATGGTGTTCCTCGAATATTCGAACAAGGAATGGGAAACCGAACTGAAGCAAAAGGAACTTCAGCAGAAACGCGCTCTTAAACGAGCCAGGATTACCGCCTTAATTCTTGGTAGCGCCGCCGTGGTAAGTATCGGGGTCATGATCTTTGCTTTTGCCCAGATGACCATTGCCAACAGGGAAACAAAAAGGGCTACGGAACAGCAGAAGCTGGCTGAAACCAATGCCCAGAAAGCAGATAGCGCCGCTCATGTGGCCGATACTCAGAAGGCAATTGCGCTTGTTCAGAAACAATCGGCAGACAGCGCCAAAGGCGTAGCTGTTGAACAGGCAAATATTGCTACAGTCCAGCGGTCAAGGGCTGAACAGAATGCAGTGCTGGCGCAGCAGAATGCCGACAGTGCAAGGCAGGCTCAGAAACTGGCCGAGGAACAGAAGGCTCTCGCCCAGCTAAATGAAAAGAAAGCCACTATCAGCGCAGCCGAGGCCATGCGGCTCCGTGTCGTATCCATCGCCAAACAAATGGCAATAAAATCGCTGCCCCTGGCTGATCAGAATCCTGAACTGGAAGGCCTGCTGGCGCAACAGGCTTATGACTTTAATTCGGCGAACAAGGGTTATAGGTATGACAATGATATTTATAACGGAATGTACCTCGCCATCAAGAAGCTTACCGGTCCTTCCTACAATTTATTAAAAGGTCATAATGGATCCGTTAAGGATATAGTGGTATCAAAGAATGATGAAATGTACTCGGCGGGAGCCGGTGGATATATATTGCAATGGAACCTTCACAATCAGAATCCGATACCTGATACTGTGTTTTATAATAATTTCGTGAACCTTTCCATTGCCCTGAATGAATCCGGCAACCAGCTTGCCGTAGCCGGGAACAGCCGGATCATTGAATTATTTAATACCCGCAACATTCATGCGAAGCCGGAGATAGTAAATGTTCCTTTAACCGATATCACCATATTACAATACAATGCCCTGCATGATGAGCTGATTTTCGCAGGAACCTCATCGGATAATTCCAAGGGAAATATTTATGCTTATAAAAACGGACAGGTGACGGAAATTGAAAAAGGTTCCATGACTGTTACCGATTTCGCTGCAGATCCCGTTAAAAATGAATTGCTGGTTGCTTATGAAAACGGTGAGGTCGGGATCATTAATATGGATAATAATAAGAAAAATATTTTTCATAAGTTTTCTCCTGGGAACAGTTGTAAGGTGGCTTTCAGTAAAGACGGAAAAAGACTCGCCGTTGCAGACAATATTTCTTATACCATTTCAATCTGGAACACAGACGATCTGAGTAACGCAACCATTAATTTTACCGGGCATACAAGCATGATCTGGGATCTTCAGTTCAGTAACAGCGGAAACCAGTTGGCTTCCGGCAGCTATGATAAATCGGTCAGGTTATGGGATATTCAGAACCCGGGACAACCACCGATAGTTCTTCAGGATCATAAGGATAAAGTCAGTTGTGTTGCATTCAGTTCGGATGATAAATATGTTTTTGCCGGTGATCTCGACAGCAAGGAGAACCTGAAAAGATGGCCTACAGAAGCAAGTTTGTTTGATGGGGTAATTTGCGGATTGGTGAAAAGAAATCTTACGCAGAAAGAATGGAATCTTTATGTGGCTGAAGATATACCTTACCAGAAAACCTGTCCGGCTTTAGGGAAGTAATATATGAAAAATTTGAAATACATATTATTCGTTCTATTTTCTGTAACGCTGATTCATAGAGGGTTTGGTCAGCAGGACACATCTTCCTGTGCCCAGAACCTGATCGACGCCCAATCCTTATTCGCTGCGGGAAAGCTGAATCAGGTTCCGCCCATGCTGGAATCCTGCTTAAGGGAAGGATTTACAAAGGCTGAGAAAGTGACGGCTTATAAATTGCTTTCTGTTACTTATACCTACCTGCAGGAATTCAATAAGGCCGATGAGGCAGTATTAAACCTGCTGAGAGTGGAAAAGGAATACCGGGTTGATCCCCAGGTTGATCCGACAGAATTTATAAAAT
>JBJKSY010000432.1:0-3464 GCA_046703645.1 Cyclobacteriaceae bacterium | reverse complement strand
GATGTCAAATTTCTTCATGATGAAATCAGAACCATCAATAACCGGAAATATGCGGTTTTTGAATACATCGGGACGATCAATCCCGATAAAAGAAGCGTACTGATCGATCCCCCTATCATAAAATATACCTATATTGAATATTCGATAGTCAGAGGCCAGGTGTACCTGATTGATTTTACCGCTCCCTATGACCAGGCCGATGTATGGAAGCCGGTTGCTCTTAAAATCATGAACAGCGTTAAAATAAAATAAACTTTTCATGAGTTTATCAGTTTATTCTGAAGAGTATTTTATGAGTGAAGCGTTGAAATTGGCTGCCAGGGCTATGGATGAAAACGAGATTCCCATAGGGGCAGTCATCGTTTGTAAAAAAAGGATCATAGCAAGAGGGTATAATCAAACAGAAAAACTCAATGATGCCACTGCCCATGCTGAAATGCTTGCCCTCACAGGAGCCTTTAATAACCTTGGAGCCAAATATTTGACCGAGTGTAGTCTTTATGTTACCTTAGAACCCTGCCCGATGTGTGCAGGCGCGTTGTACTGGGCACAAATAGGTCGTCTCGTTTACGGAGCCAGAGATCCCAAGCGGGGATATACAAATTTCAGTGGAGACCTGATACATCCAAAAACAGAAGTTATACCGGGAATGATGGCTAAGGACAGTGAAGAACTTCTGGCGGCCTTTTTCAAATCTTTGCGGAAATAAGATTGTTTAACTAAAAATCATTAACAATTATGTTTACCTTACCTTCTTTACCTTATGCATTTGATGCATTGGAGCCTCACATTGATGCCATGACTATGGAAATCCACCACGGAAAACATCATGGAGGTTATGTCAGCAAACTCAATGATGCCGTCAAAGGAACACCTCTTGAAAGCCTTACTATCGAACAGATAATGAAAAAAGTTGGGAGCAGTTCGGTTGCCGTACGCAATAACGGCGGAGGACATTACAACCATTCCCTTTTCTGGAAATTAATGATACCCAACGGAGGCGGAGTTCCCAAGGGAACCGTAAAAGGAGCCATTGAAAAAAAATTCGGCTCTTTCGATAAGTTCAAGGAAGAATTCAATACTGCCGCTGTTACCCGTTTCGGATCCGGCTGGGCCTGGCTAAGCCTGAACAGTACCGGGGATCTCTTTGTCAGCTCCACCCCTAACCAGGATAATCCATTAATGGATATTGCCGAACATCCGGGAATTCCAATTCTTGGACTGGATGTCTGGGAACATGCTTATTATCTGAAATACCAGAACAAACGGCCTGATTATGTTTCGGCATTCTGGAATATCATCAACTGGGATGAGGTTGAGTTGAGATATCTGGAAGCTAAAAAATAAATGAAATCAAGGGCCTTTCACAGGCCCTTTTTTATTCCCCTATCATACTTCGGAGCTCCGTCAATTCATCCCTCAGCCTGGCTGCTTCAATAAAATTCAATTCTTTGGCCGCCGCCTCCATATTTTTCTGGGTTTGCAGGATCAGTTTCCTGATTTCTTCTTTCGGCATAAAACGAACAATCGGATCTGCCGCCACGGAAGGGGACTCATTATCGACATAGAATCTTTTTACCCCTTGCTTTGAATCCGCCACCTTCGTCTGGCCCAGTATCTCCTCCCTTGATTTCATGACGGTCCGGGGAGTGATATTGTTTTTAATATTATAATCCGTCTGTATCCGCCTCCTGCGGTTGGTCTCATCGATGGCTGCCTGCATGGAAGCGGTAACCTTATCGGCATACATGATCACTTTGCCGTTTGCATTCCTTGCTGCCCGCCCGATAGTCTGCACAAGGGATCGCTGGTTACGCAGGAAACCTTCCTTATCGGCGTCCAAAATGGCCACCAGTGAAACTTCAGGAAGATCAAGCCCTTCCCTCAGGAGATTAACGCCAACCAGTACATCAAAAACACCGAGACGAAGTTCCCGCAAAATTTCAACCCTGTCCAGGGAATCAACTTCAGAATGAATATAACGACCTTTTATCCCCACCCTGTCAAGGTATTTTGACAGTTCTTCAGCCATTCGTTTGGTCAGGGTTGTTACAAGAACTCTTTCCTTGCGGCTGACTCTCATGTCTATCTCCTCAAGCAGGTCATCGATCTGGTTCAGGCTGGGTTTGACAATGATTTCAGGATCGAGTAACCCGGTCGGCCTTATAAGTTGCTCCACGATCACTCCTTCCGATTTACGGAGCTCGTATTCGGCCGGCGTCGCACTTACAAAAATAACCTGGTTTATGACTGATTCGAATTCGTTGAATGTAAGCGGCCTGTTATCCAGGGCCGACGGAAGCCTGAAACCGTATTCAACCAGGTTCACTTTCCGTGACCTGTCGCCTCCCCACATGCCGCGGATTTGGGGAATTGTAACGTGACTCTCATCAACGATCATCAGGAAATCATCAGGAAAATAATCAAGCAGGCAGAAGGGCCTGGCCCCGGGGTCACGCCGGTCGAAATAACGTGAATAATTTTCGATGCCCGAACAATAGCCGAGCTCATTGATCATTTCAAGGTCAAATTCCGTTCTTTCCCTTATACGTTTGGCTTCAATGTTTTTGAGCTCCCTTTCAAAAAATGAAACCTGTCTTTGAAGATCCTGTTCGATTTCATTCAGGGCCAGCTCGACAATGTCTTTTCCCGTAACAAAGAGATTGGCCGGATAAATGGTGATCTCCGGCTCTTCAGCGATCCTTGCTCCCGTTTCCGGGTGGATCCGGTGAATGTTCTCTATTTCATCATCAAAAAAATAAATGCGCAAGGCAAAATCGGCATAGGCTACAAAAACATCTACGGTGTCTCCCTTTACCCTGAATGTTCCCCGCCGGAAATCAAGATCGGAACGGCTGTAAAGAATATCCACCAAATCATGCAGCAACTGGTTTCGCTGTACACGGTCTCCCTTCCTCAGGCGGATCACGTTTTTGCCGAATTCTTCCGGGTTGCCGATGCCATAAATGCATGAAACCGAGGCCACCACAATGATATCCCTTCGTCCTGATAACAAAGCGGAAGTGGCGCTCAATCTCAGCTTTTCAATCTCATCATTAATTGAAAGATCCTTTTCAATATACAGGTTGGAAGACGGCATATAAGCTTCCGGCTGGTAATAATCATAATACGAGATGAAGTATTCGACAGCATTTTCAGGAAAGAATTGTTTAAACTCACCATATAACTGCGCTGCCAGGGTCTTATTATGGCTCAACACCAGGGTAGGTTTACCGGTTCCGGCAATAACGTTGGCTATGGTAAAGGTCTTTCCGGATCCGGTAACTCCGAGAAGTGTCTGGTATGCCTCACCGGCATTCACACTATCGACGAGCTGTCTTATGGCCTCCGGCTGGTCTCCGGTCGGTTCGTAATCGCTGACAAGTTTAAAGTCCATTCGATTCCTTATTATTCCAGATCTGCCAGGACTTTTCAGCCTGGAGTTCCAGCATTTTCTTTCCATT
>JBJKSY010000431.1:0-5630 GCA_046703645.1 Cyclobacteriaceae bacterium | reverse complement strand
CCGGGTCTGGAGCTGGACAGCGGTACATTAAGCAAAAGCAGCGTTTACTTCTTCGGATTGATCGCTATTTTTATATTATTGATCGCCTGGATCAATTATATCAACCTCTCAACGGCCCGGGCCATGGATCGTGCGAGAGAAGTAGGGATCAAGAAAGCGATCGGTGCTTTCCGAAGCCAGATTGCCGGCCAGTTTTTCCTTGAATCCGTATTGGTCAATTTTGCCGGCATCATTCTGGCCCTGGGTCTTGCAGTGATCCTGTTGCCCGTTCTTGCCAGGATCATTGATAAAAAATTATATTTTGATTTTTCCGACATCCGGTTATGGCTGATACTTATGGGTCTTTTTATTATCGGATCGGTTGCTTCAGGTTTCTACCCTGCTCTTGTCTTGTCTTCTTTCCGGTCCGGTAATAAAATTAAATCCGGCGTGGGGAACAGGTTTTTATCTCTCAGGAAAGTCCTGGTCGTCTTCCAGTTCGCCGCCTCGCTGATCCTGATCGCGGGAACATTTACTGTTTATCGCCAGATATCCTACATGCAAAACAAGAATACCGGAATGCAGATGGACCAGATGCTCATCGTAAGCGGACCTTATACGATTGACTACCGGGAAGCAAGACAGAAACTACGAATATTTAAAGACGAAGTGGAAAAGCTTCCGGGAGTAACCGGAGCAGCTACTTCGGCTTCCATACCGGGCGGCGGATATAACTGGGGAACAAATATCAGGAAATCCGGGGCTCAGCCGGATGATTCCAAATCGGGAAGCATTGTCTGGGTGGATCCGGATTTCATCAATCTCTATAGGATGAAATTACTTGCCGGACATAACTTCAACCCTCAGGTTACTTCGGATATGAGATCTGTGATCATCACCGAGGCCAGCCTGAATGCCTTTGGACTGGGAACACCTGACCAGGCCCTGGATGAGAAGGTCATCATGGGTGGCGACACATGCCGTATCATTGGGGTATTAAAAAATTATAACTGGAATTCACTGAAATCGGAGATTACTCCTTTTCTTTTCCGTGCCGACACGATCTCAACGCGTGATATATCTATCCACCTGGCAGGAGGCACTTCTTTAAAACCGACGGTTGAAAAAATCGGCAAAATCTCTAAGGAGCTGATACCTACGGAACCTTATAAATATTACTTCCTGGATGATTTTTTCAATAATCAGTATAAAAGTGAAAATCAGTTCAATAAGATTTTCGGCCTTTTTGCCGTATTAGCTGTGCTAATTTCATGCCTAGGCTTGTGGGGCCTGGCTTCATTCACCACAACTCAGAAGTTAAAGGAGATCGGGATCCGGAAAGTGCTTGGCGCTTCTGCGGGCAATATCGTATATTTATTATCCGCCCGGTTTCTTCTTTTGATCCTGGTTGCCTCCATCCTTGCCCTGCCGTTATCGTGGTACGGAATGAGTTCCTGGCTTAATGGTTTCGCGTACCGGATAGGCCTTCGATGGGATCTTTTCCTTGTACCGGTATTGATCCTGACATTCATTGCCCTTTTTACGGTAAGCATCCAGGTGATCCGCGGCGCTGCCACAAACCCCGCAGAGGTTTTGAGGTCAGAATAGGATTCCTGTCTGTAAATCTGAAGTGGTACTTAAATTTTACAGAGTTGATTTGGTAAATACTATTCGTAACAGGCAAATCTGATGCTTTTTTGCTCTGCAGCAATTTCAATAAGGTTCATCCAAACAATGTAGATTATATTCACCACTCAAGTCCCGGCCAAATAGCGAAGAAAATACTCCACCATCCCTGAGACATTTGCAGGTATAATTTAAAAGGACCGTTAAATTTTAGTCTCCCTTCTTTTTTCAGGATCGCTTCATATTTTACCTGTCCCTCCGCATATCCCAAACCAGATTCTTTATCTTCATTTATGTCAGAATGTACCTTTACAATTTTGCATTGAATATTTTCAAAACCGGCATAACAGTTTAAAATATTTTTAAGCTTGTCGAGGACCTGTTCTTTTCGAAAAATAATCCCCCGGTCGGTGATCCATTGGTCAGCCAGTTCCAGGTTATATTCATTGAATTTGCGTTTGAACCAGCTTTTTATAAAATCCTCAGACCGCCTTGAAATGTCATAATTGTGGTTGGGGTGGAATTCCTCATAGATGAATCCCGTCATGAAGCCGGCAACGGGCACGAAATCGGTTTCATGGCTGAACAATTCTGCGGTTATAAATTTATATTAAACGCGGTCGGGGTATTCGGCCAGAAAATCCACAACTATATTATGTGCCATCAGTATCTTGTTTATTCTCGCCAGCTCGGATGCAAGGAACTTGTCGGCTATTTCTCCGGTTTTTAGATATGCCGGTTTCCCCAGAATTTCGTACACGGTTTTTCGCCCGGCCCGTACAAACTTTTTTTCAAATTCAATGACATTTTTGAGAAATTCATTTTCTATGACCGGATCAAGATTTGATACGGCTCCGAAATGTGCGCCGGTTTCAGCAGTCAGTTTTAATTTGAGTAATTCATTTTCCTTCCTGAGATCTTCAAAAGGATCATTGCCGGAACCTTGCGGGTTTAACGGGTTCTTTTTCATAGCTGTTAAATTTTGTTGAACAATACGGCAAGGTAAGAAATATATTGAATTATGAAAGTCGTCCGGTATTTTTTTTAAAGATTATGTTTTGAGAACACCTTCTGAAATTTACTTATGCAGGGTTGAAACAAAATGAGATAAAAGCTGAAAACATCACAAAATGACCATGCCTGCATAAGATCATAGATTTGAACGGTAACAGGGCCTGTTAATTGACAGCCTTTCCATGGTCCCGGTTTATTTGTTTTGCCTGATAATCTTAAAAAATATATTTATACAGTGTTCTCATATTGAAAATTATGCTACATTTCAACGAATAATTCAAAAGATTTTCAAGCATGAAAAAAACTCTTGCGATAGCTTTCTCATTGATGCCTCTTATTCTTGCGGCCCAAAATCCTATTACCATAAGCACCTTTGACAGTATAACCTGCTTGGAATTGAAACCTGTAAACATCAGCATAAGGCATTTTGACCATAGCAGGCCCATTGACCAATCTATTACATGGGAACCAGGTAAAAAGCCAGACTATCGTATCGTTGTCAATGCCGGTATGTTTAATCAGGATAAGATACCACAAGGATATGCAAAAGACATCGATCATTTCTATAACAATAAGATCAATCCATCCTACAGGATGTTTCTTGTAGGGGATCTTAACAACACCCATCCTTCAATTTATTTTGCTGACAATCCTGATCCCGATAGCATAATTGATAAAGCAGTCGTCCTGCAGGGGATCAGAATGGTTTCAAACGGCCATAATATGTGGGCCCGGAGTGACAAGAAATGGAGTGTCGTCTGTATTGGAGAAACCTATAACGGCAGTATGGTAATATTCCACTCACGGAAGGCCTGGACAATGCATGAGTTTATCGACCTTGTTCTTTCACATGTGAAACTAAGATCTCTTATGTATCTGGAAGGCGGGCCGGAGGCTTCATTGTATTACCTGACTGATAAGCCGCACTTGTTATGGGGATGTTATGAAACCGGATTTGAAGAAGAGGCTGATGACTGCGCTGCATGCGCACAACCGTGGCTGATACCGAATGTGTTGCTCATAAATTAAGCTTGCGGTTAACCCTTTCAATGCCGAGAATGATATTAGCAATAGGGTGGTCTTTACAATTAACTCTTGTTCAATTTAAAAATCAGATACCTTGGATTGCCTTCTGTAATGCTGCCAAGATCCCATCCGTTTTTTTTAATTATTTTTTTTAAACCATCAATTCCAAGAAATCTTGGTTTAATTGCTTTTGATATTTTCAGGGCGGCAATAGCTCCCCTATCAACAGTTTCAATATCATGCAAAAGTGAACCTGCAACAATTATATCATCAGCGGAATTTTCATGGATTGCGTTAAGATTCTGTTCTATTACTTCATCGGAACAATATTCAAAAAGACCTCCTTCAGATGAACATACCTGCAACCATTCCTTTCTTGCAGTAATTCGGACATAATAAAAGATCGTTTAGCTAAAAATTTCTTAATAAAAGCAGGAATTTTATTGAATTTTTCAGCATTCTTATCTGCCGTTCTCTCAACTTTCGAAAGTATTTCTTTCAGTTTATTTTCATCTATGCTTGATATAAAAAATGGATGCGTTATGTCAAGTACTGCTAATTCAATTCCATTGATTGTTATCGCATAGGATAATTCAGGAATCTTTTTTTTTCACCAGGTATAATTCGTTTTTCATAAATTATCTTCTTTATTATAATACCCTGAGCAAATCTGTTGCCAGCATTGGTTATACCGGGCAGCGTAAAAGGTCATTGATCTGACCCGTAATGGATTCTCAAAATTGACAACTTTTTTAATATTTGAACCTTATCTCAAAATCCCCGGAATTAAATTATAAATTTAATTTTCGTGATCTTTTAATTATATGACCGGAACATGAACATCGGAAAGACCTTATAGCGCGATCCTTAATATTGAATATTTTTTTTTGATCGATAAATGGTCAATAGAATGATCCTTTCCAGGCAGGATTAAAAAATCGATTTTGACCTTAGCATAAAAACTGAGATCCTAAAAACATCATAAAAAATTATCAACACAGATTAATTTTTTCGTTTTAAAAGAGCTGTTAAAAATAGTCCCAAGAAATCTTTTTGATCCGTCTGTAAAGTATTTTCATCTTTGAACTTGTAATGATATTGAAAAATAAATGTAAATCCATCCTCCCGGGTTAATGATTCGTTTAATAATGAATCGATCCAATATTTCCGCAGAGTTGTGAAACCTGTTGAATATTCGTATTCGATCATTGTGCTGTCTTTTAAGAATTCCGTATATCCCGTGGGTTTTTCATAATCCATTTTCGGCCAATTGCCTATGGCAATTATTTCCCATTTTCCCAATATTAATTCACTCCATTTCTCCTGCAAAAAACATGATTTTAAATATTTGTCGGATGGCTGTGTATTGTCTTTCTGACAGGAGATGAGAATCAGTATTATGCTAATATTTAAGAATATCAGCCTGGCGGATGATAAACAACTATGCGATATCATTAAATTTGAAATTTGGTGCGAGCTAAGCCGAGATCTAAAAAATTTTCTGAATTTTTGAAATGTTTATTAAATAATCAAATCAAAATAAAAATAAATCTTGCATCAAATAAATTCTTAAAAGATTAATATTTTAAGAATTTATTTAAAAAATCCAGTCAAACAGATCACCTGATCCTGGAATAAATCGATCACTCAGATAGAATTGGATATTTTTTTATGACATATTATTGAATCAATTGTATTTCAAGTAGTTATTAAATACTGTCAAATCGGTTAAGGCAATTAACAAAATCAGAAGCCATGGTCAATTTAATCGGATTAAGGGTGGTCGACAACCCGGTAATTTCATATCTGCAATTTAATTGTAAAAAAAAATTGGCACTATTTGTTCTACTGACTGATAGTAAGTAAGGTGGCCATTGTCAAAATGTATATGAGTAGCTGCAAAATGGCAAGCCAGGGAAGTAGTGAAGGCCGTTTATATAACGCAATGCCATAAACTAAAACAAAAGGCAAATACATAAAACCTC
>JBJKSY010000430.1:0-2788 GCA_046703645.1 Cyclobacteriaceae bacterium | reverse complement strand
AAGCTTTCAGTTTTATTGAAAAAATGACAATTTTGTATAAAGTTATTTCAATAACTTTGAAAATAAGCACTAACGTCCGAAATATAGTCCTGATCCCGCTGTTGGTTTTGACCCTTCTATTTGTCTCTTTCAAGCCCACAGGGATAAAGATATACAAGATCAACAAAATTGTTATTGATCCCGGCCATGGTGGCAAAGATCCCGGAACACAGGGATCTTTCAGCAATGAAAAAGATGTTGCTCTCAAAATTGCCCTCGACCTCGGCCGTATCATAAAAGAAAATCTCAAGGATGTACAGGTAATTTATACGCGTGATACCGACAAGTTCGTAGAGCTCGAAAAACGTGCCAATATTGCAAATAAAAACGATGCCGATTTATTTATTTCCATTCATTGCAATGCCGTTGCTCACGATAGGGACCGTATTCATGGAACAGAAACCTATGTAATGGGATTGAGCGAATCCGCCGGGAACCTTGAAGTGGCCAAGCGGGAGAACTCGGTAATTCTTCTGGAGGACAATTACAAGGAAAGATATGCCGGGTTTGATCCCAATTCGAATGAATCTTTCATTCTTTTTTCCAATTATCAGAATGCCTATATAGAAAACAGCATTAACTTTGCCGATAAGGTCGAAAACCAATTTGCCAACAGGGTTGGCAGGGTCAACCTCGGCGTAAAGCAGGCAAGGTTCTGGGTTTTGTGGAGAACAGCCATGCCCAGCGTGCTGATAGAAGTCGGATTTTTAAGTAATCCCAAGGAAGAACGATATTTAAATGATCCCCTGGGACAGGTTTATCTGGCTTCTGCCATATACCGCGCTTTCAGGGATTATAAAAACGAAATGGAATCACAACAATAAGATAAATGGCATTCAGGATTTCCAAAGAATTTAAAATAGGACTGTTCGGTATCATCACCGTAGCAATTCTTTACCTGGGATTCAATTACCTGAAAGGGGAGGATTTCTTTAAGAATACCAAAAAATATTATGCTGTTTACCAGAATATCGATGGACTCACGGTCTCCAATTCAGTATTTGTCAAAGGACTTACGGTAGGGCGGGTTAGCGATATCACCTACCAGCAGAAAAAAGGCAGGATCGTCGTAGAACTGGATGTAAACGGAGATCTCATGATTGATGATTCCACGGTTGCCTATCTTCGGAGCGAAAGTTTCCTGGGCGGCAAGGCCATAGAGCTCAGGATCCCTGAAAAAATCACAAATACCCTTCATGCGGGCGACACGCTGAAATCAGCCCTTGCCATGGGAATGCTGGAATCCATAACCCAGAAAACCCTGCCGGTGGCTGAGGATGTCGGCGCACTGATACGGAAATTCAGTGCCATCCTCGACAGTTTCAAGATCACAGAAAGTTATATAAAGGTGACGGTTCTTGAGCTGAACAGGACATTAAAATCAACAAGAGGCACCATTGAAGATAACAGGGCTAATCTGAAAAACAGTATCTCCAACATAAATCAGCTTACTCAGAACCTAAAGGTGGCTTCTGCCAGTCTTAAACCTGTGATGGACAATGCGAATGACCTCCTTGATTCTCTGCAGGCGGCCCACCTTTCGGAAACCATCGCCAGCATACACGATGCCGTTCAACAGCTTAATATTACCCTGCAGAACCTGAATGAAGGCCAGGGAACTGCCGGAAAGCTATTTAAAGATGATTCCCTGTACATGCACCTGAACCATTCTGCCGCTGACTTAGACTCGCTTCTCATCGACCTGCGCGCCCATCCAAAGCGATATGTTCATTTTTCCGTATTCGGGAAAAAGGACAAATAATAATATTCAATTTTAACATCCTGTTTTTTATTTTCATATTTTGTTATTTTAGCTGCACAGGGTTTTTGATATGTTAACCCATGGATGAAAAAGAAATAAAAGCGCTTGTTTCACTGTTAGATGATGATGACCTGTTTATCGTGAACAAGGTAGAGGAAAAAATTATATCCCTGGGGAACCCTGTAATCCCATTCCTGGAATCGGAATGGGAAAATAACTTCAATCCTGTAATCCAGAAAAAAATTGAAGAACTAATCCATGGCCTTCAGTTTGACAATATAAAGACCAGGTTGCAGGAATGGAAGGAATCCGGATTCAACGACCTCCTCGAAGGCATGTGGCTTGTTGCCACCTACCAGTACCCTGACCTGGAAATCGATAAGCTGAGATCAGAGATCGAACGGATTTACGAGATGGCAAAAAATGAAGTACGTACCGATATCCATCCTTACGATCAGGTTAAAGAGCTGAATGCTGTCGTTTTCGCAAAGAACCGTTTCAGCGCAAATACTAAAAATTTCCATGCCCCTTCCAATTCCATGCTTAACACGGTTTTTGAAACCAGGAAAGGAAACCCGATATCGCTTTGTGTGATCTATATGCTTGTGGCACAGAAACTGGGTATGCCAGTTTACGGGGTCAATCTTCCTAACCTCTTTATACTAACCTATAAGTCTGCAGAAATACAGTTTTATATCAACGCTTTTAACAAGGGCATTATCTTTTCCCGGGCCGACCTTGAAAATTACGTTTCGCACCTCAATATTAACCCGATTGACATATTTTTCGAACCCTGCGGTCATCTGGATATTGTAAAGCGGGTATTCAGGAACCTGATAGTTTCCTATGAGAAATTCGGTGATTATCAGAAAGTGGAGGAGATTAAAATTCTTCTCAATGCTATCTCAAAAGGGGACGATGACCCCGGGACGATAATCTAAAATCCTATTCGGTTCGGCCAGTTTCTTCCGGCCTGCCCGTTCCGGA
>JBJKSY010000429.1:0-1314 GCA_046703645.1 Cyclobacteriaceae bacterium | reverse complement strand
CAGGCGGATCGGTAGAAATCCCGCTGGATTGGCCGGATGATTATTACAGGTTTGAGGTCATGACCCGCTGGAACCTTAATTTCGGCGCACAGGGAATCAATGAAAAGATAATTCCTGTCTATAATTCTTCACTCCCGGGTGAATCGATCAAAGCGCCTGGCAACTTGCAAAATGAAGATGATAAAAAAAGGACACTCAACCTTTCAGGTAACCTATTGAAATTTACTTTCGATAAGGATCATTATACTCCCAGGGATTCAGTTGCTTTAAAAATTCAGCCTTTGAATAAAGACGGGAATTATGCCCTTTGCGTCAATGTGCTCGATGTTTCCCAGTTGCCCATTTCTTCTTTGACCTTTAATGATCAGAAAGCTTCCGATAGTTCCTTTTTTCAGGATATACCTGAAAATAAAATACTTTTCGATCATGAAAAGAATCTTACGTTTGAAGCCATCGTTAAAAAAACCAGTGATTCTTCTCTTGTAAATTCAAATGTATTGTCTCTTTATGTTTCTTCCCTGCACCAGTTCCTGAGAGCCCGTACGAATCATGGAATTATGCTTGAGGGGCTACCCGACCTGAATGGAGAGCAAATATTGCAGGTATTTAACCTGAATCCTTTCCAGGAACATATGCCCCTGATCCGGCCCCTGTTGATCTGGGATCATCTTGATTTCGGAGAATTACATATGGGAAAACCGCCTCACTCGGAGCAGATAGACCAGTACATATATCACTCACGGCTGAGGCGCAAGATCAATGAAATTTTTGATAACCAGGAGAATTTCGTCCACCCGGGTTCCCCCGAAATCATTAAGGAACCGCCTCCCGATATATCTTATGATATGTCACGATTCAAGTTACTGGTCGACCTGGAGGATTTCATTAAATCCGTGGTTCTGAATGTCCGAAGATTCAGGGAAAACGATCATCTTACCCTTCGGCTGTTCAATGACCAGACGGATTATTATTTTATGTACCATCCCTGGTATCTTGTGGATGGTTTATTCAGCTACAATGAAGCTTCGATTTTAAGCACGCCGTTTTCTTCATTGTCGACTGTGAGCTTTTATACAAATTATAAATCGTTATACCCGTTCGATCCTATTATGATCCTGAACGGGATCATTTCCATCACTAACAATGATCACCATTGGGAAAAAACCATACTGGCTTATCCGAATACGGTCAACTACAGCGGATTTTATCAAGGGAAATCCTTTGCCGAAACCCAGCAGGAACTGAAGCCCGTAAATTCAGAAACACCTGATCTCCGTCCGGTGGTTTACTGGAACCCGGACGTATATATAAACC
>JBJKSY010000428.1:0-8269 GCA_046703645.1 Cyclobacteriaceae bacterium | reverse complement strand
CCTTTCTTTTCTTTGTTTCCGTTGCGGCAAAGGCTTTGTTTTTCAGTGCCAGGTCGCCGAGAACGGCTGCACCTGCTGCAATCCCAGTTTTCTGTAAAAAATTTCTGCGTTTCATTTTAAAAATAGAGTTAAGGAATAATATCAGGGTAATTTAGGAAAAACCAAATAGAGTATCATCAAAAACACACCTAATTTTAATGAAAATATCCTGCCTCTTCCGGGAAAATCTATCAAATCGTGTTCCCGCAGAAAATGCAAAAAATCGGGATTTTATAGGTGATCAGAATAATTCACTAGAAAATCCGGGCACCGGAATATTTTCAGGAGTTTTTGCTGATAACGATCTTATCATTAAAGCTTTTAATGATTTCGTTCATATATGCTTTTAACTTCTGGTAGTCTCCGGCAGGAAAATTATTCCTCTTAAAAAAATATATCCCGATAACCATTACCCTGTTTTGCTGATGCAGGCATTTATAGTCGATATAAGCCAGGCTGTCGTCAACATGGATGGGAGTGGGTATATAATCAGCCTGGTAGCCGGCAGGTATGGTAATCTCTGCAACGAATTTCCTGACAGATATATTTATCAGATCGATCGGCAATTGCCGGCTCGCTGAACTGAACGGATTTTTGGAAACAGGTTCATCCAGAAAGGGACTGATAAACATCTTTTTTCCGATAATATCAGGAGTGGTATGACTCTCAAAAAAAATAGAAAAGGGTTTATCTCGAACATCCCGGTTTACAAATATCACGGAATCGACTGATCCCCGGCTATCGGTCCTCTCTTTTACAAAAGATTTTTCATCCGGGTAATCCTCCCGGAGGATGGCTGCATTTTGTCCTTCTGCCACTATCTTTTCCCGGACATTATCACCATCGGGGGTCATGTCGTGGTTAAAGGAATATTGAACTTTAGACAAATAATTGACTCGGCTGAGGTCAATCCATTGATCGGAATGTTTGGTGATGATGAATCCCCGGTCATTGATGCATTTTATCGGGATTTCATTATTGGGGTAATTTATTGCCGAGGCATCAAATAATCCCTGGCTGTTCCCGAGAGGCACTCCGGCAATTACATAGTTGAAGAAAGGCAGATAAGGATAATCGGATTTTATTTTTCCATTATTCCTGGTGCTCAGGATAACCGGGTAGGCATTGAAGCCAAACTTATTCAAAAGTGCCACAAGGAATAGATTGATATCCGCACTGTTCCCCGTTCCGGATTTCATGAAGGCATCGGCATCCTGGGAAACATAAATGGAATTCTCCCCGTTCCAGGTATAATTCGATTTTACATAATTTACGATTTCCCCGATTTTTTTTTCTGCAGCCGTATCCTGCGTGTTCAGATCCAGGGTCATCCTTGAAGCTATTTTCTGGCAATCATTCAGATATTTGCCGAAATACTGGTTCTTTAATAATTTATCGGCGAGGTCAGGCCAGGTTGTAAGATAATTTTCAGAACCTCCATGCAGGTAATAAACCTTTGACAACTGGAAATAGACCTTAATAAGATAATCTTCATCCGTGGTAATAAAGGATTCATCCCTGAAAGCCGGCAGGTTTCTCATTACGAAAGTATGAACCAGTTCCTTGTAAACTGAAGAGCCTGCACTGGCGCCGACATCCGTATTTATTTTCGGGATCACTCCATCTTCCTCATGTGAGGACAGTGAATCAAATTTCGTAGCGCCCTGCAGGAAGTAGGTATATTGATAGAACGGTACCATCTTCGCAATATACTGGCTGTATTCGACAGGTATGGTCCACTGGAAATCCCAATCCCGGAGGTGTACGAAATAAGGGCTTTCTATCCGGTACCTGTATTCGATAACTGTTCCCGGCTTAACATCAGGAATGGCAAATTTCTTTTCATGGATATTGGCTGAAATTTTCTGATCAAAAATATCCTTGGGATCAAGGTGAGTAACATTAAAACTCCCGTTCTCGCTGTTGTAGGATACGGCCTCAATATCTTTTACGATCTCCTGGTCATCCTTTCCGACGTAATAAGGTACGGATATATCGGCATAGCCGATCCCGGCTTTGGTAAGAATCTTTATCCTGGTTTTTCGCTCAAAAGCCATAGTGATATAATCCATATTATTCAGGAAAAAGCTCGTTTCCCCTATATCGTAAATGACTACTGCTTCGGCATCCGTATCCTTATTATAGGACTTCATGGTAAGTTCATCCTTTGAAATTTTACCGAATTCATGCGAGATTTCCTGGGCCATAACCTGTGCTGAGATAATGACAAATAATAACGGCAGAACTGATCTGGTGTGCATTTTTTTGATTATTTAAATAGTAATTTCCGGTTGTCTTCACTTCGGCAAGCTGCGATAAAATTGTACAGGGAATCATATTCCGGAAGGGGGTAGTTTCCTCCGCGTATCAGCAGCACCCGGTAAACAGATAATGAATTGGCTCCGGGTATTGATTTTCTTGAAAAGCTTCCGAACCGGGACTCGATCAAAGTATCAGGAGGAACGGATTCATAGGAGACAGAGTCCCTGAACAGGAAGGTAGTTGTGTCGCAGAATTTATACGGATATGGAATAAATACCGGGAGGCTCCGGATTGAAGGAAGTTCAAATTCGGGGATACCCAGGTTGAAATATTTTAACATCCTGAAGGGGCCGAAATTCTTTACGAAATCAGGGCCTGAAGCCTGCAAGGCAAGACCTACAAATGAACTGTCCCTGCCGGGCATTTCCATCTTCCAATTATCTACTTCAAAATTTCCTGTAGTGAAATTCTTTCTTATCAAAGCATCCTGGTCTCCATGATTTTCATAATTCCCGAGCTCGCTGATCAATTCATAACCGCGTCCCCTGAAAATATAATGGATCTTTGCGGCAGCCGTATTATCATCCCCTATTCTGATAATGCTGTTTCTTGATGTTTCCACTTCACCGGGTGTCAAGGCGGGGATCCGTATCAGCCGGCTTCCGGTGTCGCTCACCATCAGGGCATACCGGTTCTGTGTCATCGTGCCCAGGTAGCCAAAAGGATTGATGCTGCTGGTATTTTCAAGATAAACAGTATCCTTGCCCAGCGGGACCGTCAGAATGGCATGATTGAATTGCTGGGAAGGAAAATTCTTTAATTGAAAATCAGGGACCCTTGAGGCATTGATCAGGGTATAATATGATGGAATGCCTGCAAAAGCAAGGGCCGACATAAGGTAATTAGAAAGCGCCTTGCAGTCGCCGTACTTATGCTCTGCCACAAATGAAGCCGGGAATGGTTTCATTCCCCCTATATTGAGGGTAATTTCAATATACCGGGTATGATCTTCCATATAATGATATATGGCTCTTGCTTTCTCAACATCCGTCTTTTTATCTGCCAGCAGGTTATGAAGAATGTTTTTTTCGGACATAGGCAGGTCATTAAGCCCTTCATTCAGGCGATATACCCAGTTCCCGAACGATTGCCAGCTTGAGAATTCGCCTTGCTTTCCGTATTGGAATTTATCAGGTATGACGATAACCTCCGGCTCCAAATCATCTTCCGACGGAGAATATATCTCATCCGGGATTTGTTTTTTGTAATCTGAACTCCAATGGTAAATATCCGATTCAGCGCTTCTGTTGAGGCTATAGGGTTCAATATTATGCTGAAAGATTTTAAGCGGGTATCCTGCAGGAACGCTTACGGTCAATCGGGCTGTATCAACAGGTATACCCTGGCTGTAGACCGGCGTCCAGTGGCATATTGATAGGAATTCCTGAGCCCCGGTGGTGA
The DNA here is from genome assembly GCA_046703645.1 of Cyclobacteriaceae bacterium. GTDB lineage: Bacteria > Bacteroidota > Bacteroidia > Cytophagales > Cyclobacteriaceae > DATDPY01. The sequence continues at coordinate 4,507 of JBJKSY010000428.1, read as the reverse complement.
ATTTTAAGGAGATCCAATAGGGGAATACATTATATCTCAATGAAAACTTTTTGTAAAAATAATCCTGGTACAGGGCATCCCCGGTCGCATTTATATCAGCTATATCTTTTGCCCTCAGTTTTTGCAATACTCCCCCCCTGCCATCCATAATCCACGCCTGGTCAATACTGATCTTTTCTCCCTTTTTATAGGGCACCTCGAAATCAGCATAATCCAGTCCCTTCTTATTATTAATTTTCATCAGCAGGAAGGTGCTGATACTGAGATCTCCCTTTTGAAGAGTACAAATGGTTGAATAATCGACAACTTCAGCTCCAATTACCTGGGAATATGACTGATAGCCGGAACCCAACAAAAGCATTCCACAGAAAAAAACAATTCGTGGCATAATATTAAGCCTGAACAATAAGGCTATTTACAAAAAAAATATTTAACTCAAGCAAAAAAAATGAATCACTTTGAAGAAAGGCCGTCGAGGTATCAAAAGGAAATCTAAGTTTCCGACCTAAAAGCCCGGGGAATCCAACAACATCCTTTGCTTCCGCTGAAGCCATCGCGAAAGCGGATTAAGGAGTATAACCCGGAAACTCCGGATTTTTCATTCATACACATTATTAATTCAATTCCTGATCCGGTGCAGTTTTTGATAATCGCCTGATATCCATGTTATTAAGAATTTCCTTACCCGAATGCCCCAATGCCGCCAAGATCATGGATCTTCCAAGTTCATGATTTGTCGTGACAAGCGAGGGAGTAAAAAAATTAAAAAGCGGGAAAAGGATTTCAAAAACCCTGTAGGCCCAAATCCTCGACCTGACCTTTCCCCGGGGCATGATCATTCCCGGCCTGAAAAAAAACAGCCGGGTAAATGGCATATCCTTTAATCCCGACTCGGCTTTACCTTTAATCCTTGCCCACATAAATCGGGTCTTCATGCCGGGATCAGTACCTGCCCCGCTGAGAAAACAGAAAATAATCTCCCTATTGATCCGGAGAAGAGCTTCAGCGGCAGCCATCGTATATTCATAGGTAATTTCATTATATTCCTTCTCACTTCTGACCCGGGTCTGTGAAACACCCAGGCAATAAAAACAGGCATCCTGTTCCTTCAAAAAATTTTCAATAATTAAATAATCTTTAAAATTATTATGAACAACTTCCACCAGTTTAGGATGATGAACTCCTGTCGATCTCCGGGTTATGACAGTTACCTTTTTTATGGCATTATGGCGCAGGCAGATCTCAAGTACACCTGAACCTGCAACTCCGGTTGCGCCGAAAATTATTACATTCAAAATACCGATATTTTGGGAACTTAAATTTACTATGAGCACCTGTCCTTTCCTTTACCATGGCTGATTTTCTGGCAGATTCAAATTTTACAGGCCGCCGGAAGGGCGTTTTCCGCTTATCAACATTGTTTGCACATTTAAATTATTGATAATCAAAAGTTTATATATTTATAGACCAGGCAGGCGCCAAATGCAAAATTTTGTTAATTTTTAATAGCCAGGGTTTAAATTGTTTCCAAACGCTTAAATTTATCCTTCATCCTCCACCCAAACCCCTAAGGAAATGATAAATAAACTGGTAAAAACCTCTCCCTCCAGGTCCCTGATCCTTATAAGGTTGATTGTCGGGGTTGTATTCCTTTCAGAAGGAATTCAGAAGTTCCTCTTCTCAGAACAACTCGGTACAGGCAGGTTCGCCAGGATCGGGTTCCCGCAACCTGCTTTTTTCAGTTCCCTGGCAGGAACATTTGAAATTATTTGCGGAGCCCTGGTGCTTATCGGCTTGTTGACCCGGCTGGCTTCAATTCCCCTGATCATTGTAATATCGGTGGCGATCATAACTACAAAAATCCCGATTCTTCTGCATTCGGGGATCTGGTCGGCCCTTCATGAAAGCCGGACGGATATGTCAATGTTCCTGGGAAGTTTTTACCTGCTTATTAATGGTGGCGGAAAATGGTCCTGGGATTATCAGATCCTGAAAGAAACTAAAAAAACCGGCTGATCTGTTCCAGGATAAGTTTTTAGAATTTTCATGAAGTGTAAATCAACCCTGAACAACAAAGGTATTTTTCATTAAGATCATTCGATCTTCACAATATCAATCCCGTCCTGTTCAAGACCATAAGTTTTACCGAATCAATCATCAATCACTCAATCACAAATCACCAATCACTCAATCACCAATCACTCAATCACTCAATCACAAATCACTCAATCGCAGATCACTCAATCGCAAATCACAAACATCTATCTGGCTTTCGCCCCGCATTCCGGGCAGAATTTATCTCCGGGATTAAGTTTTGCCCCGCACTGGGTACAATGAGCATCGCCCTGGATCTTTGCCCCGCATTCCGGGCAGAATTTCACATTCGCTTCCAGCGGGGCATTACAGTTGGGACAGGTGGCCCTGACCCCTTCTCTCCAGCTTTTTTCCTTCAACATTTCCCTGTCAGAATCCGACATCTTGGAATGTGCCCAGATCTCTTCCACGGTCCTGCTGGATTGAGCTGCAGCCATTTCCACTCCCAGGTCAGGCGAACAATTCTTGCATAATCCCTTGGAATCATTCCAGCAACTTTTGCGGCATACCCATGATGAACACCTCGGGCACTGTATAAACTCCGGCTTAAGTTCTTCCATGGCTTTAATAAATGCCTGGTCATGGGCTTTCTCCCATGCCGCCGACCGGGCCCTGTCGCCCAGGTTGGCAGCCTGGCCGAAAATACCGCCGAACATACTTCCGGCAGCATCCAGCGCATTGGAAATGGTTCCCAGGCCGTAGGAACTGAATTCGGTTCTGTATCCGGTTCCGCAACGGTCACAGTTGAATTCAAATTGAAAACCCTGGTTGGTGCTGTGATCCGAATAATTCTTGGTAAATGCGATCTTGGCCATAATATCTATTATTTTAAAAATTATTTGATAAAAAGTAGGGGATCGGTGTTGCCGGGTCATGTTAAAAGGCAATCCTGGCCAGCCTGATTCCGGCAAAAAATAGGATAAATTAATGATCCAAAAAAGACTTTACGTATATTAATTTCAATGCAAGAGAAGGCTAATTTTCCCTCTAAATCACAGCCTGGACACTATTCAAGCCTGGAATGAATCAGCTTAAGATCGATCCACTGGATGAGAAAATACAGGACGGGGCAGGCAACCATGAAAATCCAATAACGGGAAACCGAACTGAGAAATCCCAGGTCTATTCTGACGTCTGTATAAAGAATGGTGAAAATGGAAAATCCGGTAAGACCTGTAATGCTGAGCACCAGCCAGAGCATATCATGTGAATGGGCTGATTGTTGCTTTGCTTCGACAATGCCTGCAACTTTATCGGCAAACCCGGGAGAAAGTGTCATTTCTTTTTCCATGGACAGGCTGCTGAATACCTGGCGATAAGCCCTGATCTCGGTATCCTCAAATCCTTGTGTGCTTTCGCCGTTAAGGATCCTGTCCTGCAATTCTTTTTCTCTGGATTTCATGATAATTCCTCCTTACCAAGATACTTCATAACGATATCTTTTAACAAATTCCTTGCCCTGTAAATATAATTTTTCACGGTTCCTTCAGGCATTTCTGTGATCTGTGTGATCTCTTCATAGCTCAGGCCATCAACATGAAAAAGCATTAAAACGGTCCTATAGTGCGGGGGAAGCCTTTCCACCAGGTTCAGTATAATTGATTCTGCATCTTTATCTTCCATGATCGCACCCGGGTCATTACTGTCAATAAAAAATGTCCTTGTTTCTTCTTCCTCAGGCAAATCCGACAACGGGATCTTCTTCTTTTTAAGGTGATTAAGTGCTATCCTGTAGGCTATAGTTGCTATCCAGGTTGAAAGTCTCGATTGGAAATTAAACCCTGAAAGTTTTTCGTAAACCTTGAGAAAAACATCCTGGCACAATTCCTCAGCTTCCTCCCTGTCCCTGATCACCCTTCCAATCATATGGGCGACAAGCCTTTCATTCTGCTTTATCAGCATCCGAAAAGCCTGCAAATCCCCGGAAAGAACCCTGGAAACAAGCGCTTTATCCCCTTCCATGTGTTCATTTGACATAAAAAACAGGATGCATGTTGCAGTTATATGAAAATTAATGTGAATCTCATGGAAAAAATGAAAATTCCGGAAAATTTTAAACGATCCTGCAACATTTGTCTAGAGGCCTTTGTCAAATGCATTAAAATCGAATATTAATTTTAAATTTAATTGTTATGGATGGAAATTTAAAAGATCTCTTACTGGCGGTAGTCCTTATGGGAGGCTTTATGGGGGGCTTCCTTCTTATCATCCGAACTTTTACGGATTATATCCTGAAAAAGAATATGATCAATAAGGGTTATGTAAATGAGGATACGCAGGCTATATTTAAAAGAAGGCAGGTGGAATTCGACAATAAGTATTCCTCCCTCAAATGGGGACTTATCCTGTTCTTTGCCGGCACATCCCTGATCGTAATGGATTATGTTTCATTTGATGAAAAATCGCCGCTGCC
>JBJKSY010000427.1:0-1938 GCA_046703645.1 Cyclobacteriaceae bacterium | reverse complement strand
ACAGGCATATCAGCGGCAAGTTCCAGTTCACCGGGGAAGTCATTACTATTGAAAAAGATGATGTTGTTTATATTGTCAGCGTTCTTGTCGGCAACCGTATGGTGAAAGTAATTGCCGACGAAAGGGAGGTAAAGTCGCTCTCAACAGGCGACAAGGTGCTCGTTGCCTCCAAAGCATTTAATCCGATGATCAGGAAGATACTTTAGAAAATTTCCAACTTCTTATAATCCCTGCAATGTTCGATCCTCCATACCACGAATCGTTTTCCGTACTTCTCGGCTGGGCTGAAAAAAATGAGACGGTTAGGGCAATGGCCCTGACTGGCTCCCGGGCAGCAAAGGAGAAAAAATATGATATCCTTTCCGATTTTGATATCGAATTGTTTGTGAACGATTTAGATTTTTTTCTTGACGACAGGTGGCTTGATTTTCTGGGCGGGATCATGATCCGGTGGCCTGCCGTACCCGCCTGTACTTTCAGCCCCGAATGGCTGACCAGGCTGGTACTACTGAACAGCGGCGTGAGATTTGATTTTCAGATCACTTTAATACGTAAACCTGTTTTTTACCGCGACTCCTTCCGGCGAAAGATTCTTGTGGATAAGGATAATATATTCGCCCCGGATCCACAGCCGCCTCCAACGGATAAAAATCCCGGCAAGCAGGAATTTGAATCCCTGGTCAATGACTTTTTGTGGGATGCAACCTATGTGGCAAAGGCGTTGAAAAGGGATGAGCTTTTTTTTGCAAAATATATGCTCGAAAACGGGCTGCGGTTCGGCTATCTTGAAAAGATCCTGAACTGGCATATCGGCCTGAAATCAGGCTGGAAATACGATCCCGGAATTCATGGCCGTCATTTTAAAAAATACCTTTCACCCGGTATCTGGACCCAGGTGGAATCTACTTTTTCCGGTCCGTCTATTGAGGAGAACTGGAAGGCATTCTTTAATCTCTGGAATTTATTCAGGCAACTGGCGCATGAAATTGCCTCCCGGTATAAATTCAATTATCCTGATAATATCGATTCTTCGGTTTATACCTATTGCCTGAATATAAAATCACTGGATGAGTCAGCCGCCGGGAAATAAAAGAATCCATTAACTCTTCGTGTGCTGGGCCTGGATTCCGTTTATTACTGTTTTCAATGGTTTAATGATACTTGCGATTTAACATAATTTATATATCAAATAAAAGTCGCATTCGTTTATAAAAACGGGGGGGAATAGAAAGGAGCCAAATAAGAAACGGTGGTATTTCCTGCTTTTATTTCTTTCGTTATCCGCCTGCGGGCCTTATCAGCAGATTCCTGTAACAACCGCACAAAATGTCATAAAGCTTCAGGACAAGAAAGATCAGTATGACGTTGTAGTGCTTGACCCCGGGTTCGATACATGGTTTGCAACAAACTGGTCGCCCTCGCAGGATCACCTGGAACAATACTATGACTCATGGAACGATCAGTATGTATCTGCCTGGAACTATAAGGCAACCCATGCCGGCTATTCGGATTTCTTTGATGCACCGATCAATTATGATCCGAATATCGATTACGGCCTGGCTGTATCAAGGAAATTATATTATTATTTCAGATACGTGGAGATCGTGGACAAGATCCAGATTCTTGACTATCACCGCCCGGATTACCCGATTTAGTCCTCTCCTTGATCAATCGGTCTTCCTACAGTAAGCGCATCCTTCAGTCCGGATTCAATATGTTCGTAAACCCGGTCAGCCCTGCAACCCAGCGCATCGAGTGTTTTGCTGAAGAAACACCGTGCTGCAGCCGTGACCGTTACATCAAATATTTCTTCGCCAGGCTGGTCCACCGGAATAGTATGGATGAAGGTCATTGATGTTTTAATTTCAGGGGAAATTGAAGTAAGCGAACCTTAAAATTAGCCGGCGGATTATTAATAATCAATACCTTCCGGTGAAT
>JBJKSY010000426.1:0-3197 GCA_046703645.1 Cyclobacteriaceae bacterium | reverse complement strand
CAGCTTTCATGTTGTCCTTCAGGATCAGAAGAGCAATACCGGCCGAAGTGGATCCAAGGACTTTTCTTATTCCCACTTCCTTGATCCTCCGCGTAATGGAATAGGATGAGAGCGCCAGAAGACCCATGAGAGCGATAATAAAAGTAATGCCGCTGAACAGGGCAAACAGGTAGCCTGCCTTCCGGTCCTGGCGGTAAAGGCTGTCGAATTCCTGGTCTGTGAACTGTAAATCAGCCTGAATTCCTGTTATTTCTTTCCATTTCCCCTCGATTAAATCAACGGAAGCTTTAACGTCGCTCCCATCGACCTTGCATAACAGGTACTGGAAATTTCCGGGATACTCCCAAATAACCAATGGATCGATCTTACTATGTAATGATGCATAATGAAAGTCAGCCACAACCCCGATAACAGGTCCCGGTTTCAGATCCCCGTGTCTTACGGTAATAATAGTTCCCAGAACATTTTCCGGAGTAAGGCCCATATACCTGACGGCCGATTCATTCAGCATGTACTCGGGTTGTTGCGGGTTATAGGCTCCTGTGAATATATGCCCGGAGATAAGCCGGATATCCATTGTCCTGAAAATATTACTGTCCGATTCCAGGATATTCATTTCAGTTGATTTATTGGAAGGGTTTTCAACCGTAACTCCTTCCACGAAAGTGATATGCAGGGGAATTTGTGATGCCGGACAGATGCTCTGAATGGAATGATACCGTAAAAGTTCTTTCTTAAGGACCGGTATCTGCCGGTATTCATCGGGTGTGTTGATTCTCAAGGCCACAACATTATTTTTATTGATCCCGAGATTCATATGACTGATATACTTCATCTGTCTGACTATGACCAGCGTTCCGATAATCAGGATCATTGTAACGGAGAATTGGGCTACCACCAGTGATTGCCTGATTAGGTTTCCCCGTGATTTGACGGCAAATTTAGAGGTGGTGACGGCATCAGGCCGCACCGCTGAAAGGATCGCCGCCGGGTACAGGCCGGTTATAATTCCGGTAAATAAAGTGACCGACAAATAAACGATCCATTTCCCATGATTAAGAAAATCCATGTACTGGAAATGTCTTCCGGAAATTGTATTGAAGGTTTCCACAAATGATCCAACAAGCAATAGGGCCAGGGCCAGTGAAACCAGGGATGTGACCAGGGATTCTATTGAAAACCGTAAGGCAAGGTTCCTGCGATATGCGCCGAAAATTTTTCTAAGCCCGATCTCCTTTGTCCTTGTAATGGCCCGTGAAGCCTCAAGGTTGATATAATTAATGGAAGCGATAGCCAATAAGAGAAAAGCAATGGTGGAAAAAATATAGAGGTAACGAACGTCCTGGTTAGCCTCCAGTTCAAATTGCATGTGGGAGTGCAAATGAATATCCGTAAGAGGTTGAAGGGGAAGTGTCAGGGAATAAGGCCCTTCCCCCATATCCGGGTTTTCTTTTTTTACATATTGATTTATCTTACCCTGTGCCGGCAATGGATCGGCTCCTTCTCTCAGCAGTAGATAAGTGGCAAAGACCATTCCGTTCCAGTTTGCCTGTTGTACCCAGGGATGGCTATCCATGGACAATACCACATCGAAATGAAAATGGGATTGTGCCGGGATATCCTCCATTATGCCGCTGACGGTAAACTGATCCCTGCCATTCAGGCTGATCGTTTCCCCCAGTACATCGGTTCTGCCGAAATACCTCTCAGCGGCTGAAACCGTCAGTACAGCCTTTCCCTTCCCGGCCAGGGCATTCTCCGGGTTACCGCTGACTAAAGGAAAAGTAAAAACCCGGAACAGGGTGGAATCGGCATAGTAAACACGCTGGTTAAGAAAATTGTTGTTGCGTGCCCTGATCAGGTCTTCCCGGCCCATAAAACCATCGTTGAAAAGACGTACTCCGGTTTCAATTTCAGGAAGGGATGAAAGAAGCGGATAAAAAACATTCGGGTAAGTGGTAGCTACCTTTTCTTCAGAGGTCTCGTCCCTGGAATAGGTTGTCAGCCGGTAGATCCGGTCTTTTTTCTCATTGTAACGGTCAAATCCCCTTTCATAATTTACATAGGAGAAAATAACGATCAATCCGGCGAGGCCGAGTGAAAGACCCAGCACATTCATTAAAAAATAGAACCTGTTCCTCCTGAACAGGCGTATTGCCAGGGTAAAATAATGCCGGATCATTTTGAGTTTTTCTGTTAGATGAAAAAATCCTTCTAAAAGTTACAGGGAGTTAAACCAATTTTATGCCAGTCGCAACTCATTGAAATACTGTATATTACATTTAAAATAAAATCAATGGTCCGTTCAGTTCCGGTCATTTTATGTTCAATTGCGAACATTATCCTTATTTTATTGCACCGTTATTCAGAGGTATTCGGGGCTGCCGGTCCGGTTTTTTAATTTTTGTTAAGCCCTTGATATACATTTGTAAAAAAGGTTATTTCGAGCGTGACATTTCTTTATCCCGCATTTCTTTTCGCCCTTTCAGCACTGGCTATTCCTGTGATCATTCACCTTTTCAATTTCAGAAAAGCCAGGAAGGTTTACTTCTCGAATAACAGGTTTCTACAGTCCGTAAGCCAGTCCACAAGTTCCCGGTTAAAGATCAAGCATCTTCTTGTATTGCTGAGCAGGTTGTTATTTCTGTTTTTCCTTGTCATCACTTTTGCCCAGCCGGTAATCCCGGGAAAAGAAACAATGAACCGGAATGATCTGGTATATATCTACCTTGACAACTCGATGAGCATGTCGAACCAGGTGGAAAATAATGTCAGCGGACTTGAGGCCGGAATTTTTCATATCAGGGATATCCTGAAGACCTTTCCCCGGAATACTAGGTATATTCTGCTCACCAATGATTTTGCTCCCTTTGCCAACTCGCCGAAGAGCAGCGATGAGGTTGACAGGTATCTTTCCCAGGTAACCTATTCCGGGCAATCCCGGTCGTTCAGGGAGATTTACCGGAGGATCAGGGGCAACATTCCTGCCGGGAAACCTATGAACATTTACTGGATATCCGATTTCCAGTCTTCCACCTCCGGGCTCGAAAATCCCGGGAAGCTGGATTCCCTGGATCATATCTACCTGGTGCCGGTAAGCTTTCCTGAATCGAAGAACATTTATGTCGATTCAGTTTATCTCGATAATCCCTACCTGATTCAGGGTGAAAAAAACAACCTGAACATCATCCTGAATA
>JBJKSY010000425.1:0-5625 GCA_046703645.1 Cyclobacteriaceae bacterium | reverse complement strand
GGGCCCATGAGGTAGGATTGAAAAAAGTGCTTGGGGCCACGCGGGCCCACCTGACAGGACAATTTCTCGGTGAATCGATGGTGATCAGTTTTGTAGCTATGCTTCTGGCTCTTCTATTGATCGATCTTTTTATTCCGGTGCTTAATGACTTCTCTAATTTATTATATACCATTCACCTCAACCTTGACCTGGTCCACAACCGGCAATTTGATATCATTCTGTTAATCACTTTTTTAACGGTAGGATTTCTTTCAGGATTATACCCTGCATTTATTCTGTCAGGGTTTAAACCGGTTCATGCTTTTAAACAAGCCCGGGGAAAGTTCTCCCTCGGATTCCGGAAGACCCTTGTCGTTTTCCAGTATTCCTTTTCTGTAATATTAATTTTTCTTAGTATCGGCTTATACCGGCTTTTCTCTCATTTGAGAACACAGGACCTGGGTTTTGATAAAAATAACCTGGTGGCCGTAACCATCGATCAAAATAAAAGCCGCGATAAAATTGACCTGTTGAAGAGCCGGATATCAAACCTTAAAGAGGTTGAAAATGTATCCGCTACCTCTAAAATTCCCACCTCCATGCGGAACCAGGATTTCCTGGAGTTGATTGATCCAGAAACCAATGAAAAGGAAAATATCACTTTGATCTACATCGATAATAATTTTGTACGCACCATGGGTTTAAAAACCCTTGAAAAATTCGGTACATTAAATACCGGGCCTGAAGAAATTCAAAACCGGTGTCTGGTCAGCCAGTCATTTATGGCCAAATATGGGAACAAATATTCCGTGGGAGATCATATTATTTGCCAGACATGGGATACACCCGGAAAAAATAATGAAAGTAAATCATACCTAATTTCAGGCGTATTGAATGATTTCAAATATCATGGTTTACTGGAAAGGGGACCGGCAATTTTCGTGATCAATGATCAGATGACTAATTACCTGCTGGTCCGGCTGGCCCCGGGTAATCATGGCCCCGAGCTTTCATCCATTAAGGATATTATCAATACAATCAACCCGGATCAGTTTTTTGAATATTCTTTCATTGACGATGAAATGAATATTTTTATGGGCATATTCAATCCCTTTGCCGACCTGATGTTTTATGGAACCTGCTTCGCTATATTCATTGCTTCTATGGGACTTTTTGCCCTTGCCCTCTTTACCACTCAGCAAAGAATAAAAGAGATCGGGATCCGGAAAATACTTGGGTCTTCCGAATTGGGACTTTCCGCTTTATTGTCTGCGCAATTTATCAAACTCGTGTTGATTGGGTTTATAATTTCAGGACCTCTCACATATTGGGGTTTAAGGTTTTTACTCAATCATTTTCCGGATAAAGTAGGATTTCCGTTAACTATGTTCTTCGGGGTTGGTTTCGCTATAATTTTAGTTTCTGTACTGACTGTTGCCGGCCAGTCATGGAAGGTGGCGACGATGAATCCGGTAGAAACGCTCAGGGAGGAATAAAACTTATTTTACTTCTTATTTCCTTTGAACATGGATGGAATAGAAATAGTCACCATTATATTTTCATTAATATTCTCCAAATGCCATAAGTTTAGACTGACTATTTAAAATTCTCCATATTTATTACCAGCATGCCCATGATTTTCCTTCTGAATTCATATTAAAAGCCTGAATTCTTGACTTATCAATCACTATCAAATAGATCAAGGAAGTTGGAAAGGTTTTGAATTTATATAAATTCATCGATTACGATTATTCACTTTCTCATGCAATAATTAACCTTCATATTTATTGCATCGAATATCAAAATTTTTATATTTTAAGATGTTTTTCTGTCAATTACATGAAACCCGGCATATTCCGGTGGCTGATTTTTTAATTTACCACCGATTTTTTAGAATAGAAATTCAATTAAAGTGGCCAGTCAGAATAAAATAAGCATATATCCCAAGGATGAGGAATTTATAAAAAGGCTATTGGATCTTATCAATGCGCACCTTGAAGATGAAAAATTCGGTGTGGATGATATTGCCCGCGCCCTGAACCTCAGCCGGTCGCAGCTTCACAGGAAAGTAAACCACCTGACCGGCATGCCGGCATCCCGGCTGATCCGCAAAATTAAACTTGACAAAGCAAAGGAATTACTTGAGAATGGAGACTTAACAGTGTCTGAGGTGGCGTACCGGGTAGGCTTTGGGAGTCCGTCTTATTTTATTAAGTCCTATCATGATTATTTCGGAAATCCCCCCGGGAATGTTCAGAAGAAAAATATAATTCGTCTGCGACAGTCAGAAATTATGAGCCGGATACTGGGCAAAAAGGAAGGACGAAAACCGAACCGGAGAAATTTATGGGTACTTGCCCTTTTGGCTGGACTCATTTCTATTTTTTTTATCGTTGTACCTATCGGTAAGGGCGCCGGGACAGAAAAGTCCATCGCTATTTTGCCTTTTATTAACCTCAGCGGTGATTTGGGGAATCAATATATGGTGGATGGAGTCCAGGATATGATCACGGCACATTTGTCAAAACTTTCAGGACTCCGTGTGATCCCAAGGCTTTCTTCCGAACAATATCGTAAGACAAATAAAACGCCAAAGGCAATAGGTACGGAATTACAGGTCGGTTACCTGGTCGAGGGTAGTTTTCAGAAGGTGAACGATGAAGTAAAGATCCATATTTGGCTGATCGACGCTAGAAAGGAAAGCCAGGAATGGTTCAGGGAATACGACAGGGAATGGAAAGACATCTTCAAAATACAAAGCGATATTGCAGGAGATATAGCCGGTGAGATGAATATCATTGTGAGCCAGTCTTCAAAAAAATTAATGACGGAAATACCCACCGAAAATCTGAAGGCCTATGACTTTTATTTGCAGGCCAGGGAAGAATTCATGCATTGGTTCCGGGACCAGAATAACAGCCACCTGGATAATGCCATCGTTTTATATAAGAAAGCAATTGACCTTGATCCGGGTTATGCGGCTGCCTATTCAGGACTGGCATTCGCTATTAATAATAAATTCTATGACAATCCGGATTATAAAAATATCTGTGGCGATACGATATTATTGCTGACCGATAAGGCGCTGTCACTTAATGATAAGCTGGAAGAGGTTTACCTGGTCCGTTCCCTCTATTATACCAATGCAGTTCATGATAATAAAAAGGCTTATAATGACCTGGTCCGCGTATTGGAGATCAACCCCAATTACGCGCCGGCCTATTATGGAAAAGGGATCAATGAGCTTGAATTTTTCGGGAATCCCCTGGGCGGAATTAAGGATATTTCGAAAGCTATCAGGCTTGAATACGGCTTGTGGAAACCCTTATATTACCGCTGGCTGGGTCATGCCTATTACGATGCCGGTTTCGAGAAACAATCCGTTGAAAGCTTTAATAATGCTTTTGCCCTGGATAATGATACATCAGAGCACTACCTGAATATGGCTGAAATTTATATTGGCTTGGGGGATTTAAAAAAAGCCGAACCATGGAATTTGATATGTATTGAAGTACACCCGGAAGAACCTTTTTTTTATTGGAGATCGGTCTTAATATATAACATGACGGCCGATTGTGAAAAAGCCACTGAATCCCTTCAAAAATATTTTGAGACAAAAGGTCATTACGATTCCTTGAGCATCTTCACTTCCTACACGCTTTGGTGTGCCGGAAGGGAAGAGGAGGCCCGGAAACTTTTTGCTATGCAGCTAAAGGACCGTGAAAGTAATATAATAACGAATGACAACATTGACGAGTCATGGTATTCCTATTTTGACCTTACAGCCATCAACGCCTTCCTGGGAAATAAGGATAAATCCCTGGAATACATCAAAGCATGGAACGATAAAAAATATTTTACGCCCTATGACCTGAACCTGATAAGGACATGTCCTTTATTGAATAGTATACGCACGGAAAAAAGTTTCACGCAAGCCGCGCAGTCAGCGGAATTAAAATTCCGGAAAGAACATGAAAAAGTCGGGCGTTGGATAAGCGAGAATAACAAGTGATGAGATCCAGGTACCAATGGCCTGACGATCAGCATTTAAAATGATCAATAGGCTAACCGTCAGGCCGTTTTGAAAATCTCAGCACTTTTATGGCGTCACTATAGAGATATTACATAATAATGCTCACTCAGCGACAACATGCAGATCAATGCCGAACACCAGCTTCACCGGGCCTTCGGTTTCGATAAAGAATTCAAGGGCACCCGGCTGGATCCATTTACCCATAAAGGTTGTGGCGGCATAAAAATGTTCCCCGTCAAAATTGCCTTTATAAGCCAGGGTATTTTTATTAACGCCTTCACCTACAACCTTATAGCCGGTATGAAATCTCACTACATCGGCAGGATTATCAAATACAAGGCCGCTGGGATCATAGGTATAATACGGCACCGGCCATGCGAAATTCAGAACCCCCGAAGGCGTCATTTTTACGTTCCAGGTTATCTCCCTTGCCAGCACATCACCGAAATATTCCTTGGTTTCAAGAATGTAATCCTGATCCTTAACATGGGTTAAGGTGGCCTTGCAGTTGAGCTGGTCCCAGTCGCTGCTTACAACAACAAGTTTTTCTTTGACGGCATAGGCGTCAAATAATGTAAGGCCTTCCAGGTGGACGACCTCCGGCAAACTTATTGCTCTGGCTGACGGATTTGAATTATTCAATTCCGAGTTAAGGGCTTGAGGTGTTAATGGAACCGCAGGATCATCCTGGTTTGAACAACCGGTTATTAAAAATAACACAGAAATCAAGCATAAAATCAAAATGCTGAAATAGTTGGATATTTTGCAGGTTTTCATAAAAAGTAAATTTAATGTTGAACATAAGGACCATAAAATATTATATCTGTAAACTCCTAAAATCACGGATCAAAAATGTCTTATCAATTATCATTTTAGAGTTATGCATCGGTCCTCAAGTAAGGGAATTTATTGTTGCATCCTGTATTAATAATTTATTATTGAATCGTAATTTTGTTTCATTGAGTCTAAAAAAGTACCGGAATCATTGTTTTGCAAACATTACCGGGCAGGTAAGAACTTAATATTAATCCAATAGGAAGGCATGAGAAAAAATTGATTATGCCATGATCAGTCGATCTGCGAAATTGAACTTCGCAAATTTATCCTAGGTTAAAAAATCATTATCATTTTCCTTTGTACATGATATTTGGGTCACTTCCCTATGCAGAATTTTGAAAAAATGCTAGCCAGCAGGTCGTCGTTGGTGATTTCACCTGTGATCTCTCCTAAATAAAAAATAGTCTGCCTTATATCCTCTGCAAGCAGTTCACCGGTCACCCGGTTTTCCATTCCCGTCATTATATCCTTTAAAGATTTCCGGGCATGATACAGGCTTTCATAGTGACGGGCATTGGTGATCAGGGTATCTCCGACTTTGACCGTCCCGATATCAATTATCTCGCTAAGCCTTGACTTAAGTACTTCGAGGTTTTCTTTCTGAAGTGCGGAGATAAGCACGAACCCGGGATCATTCCTGAGCTCATCAGTCAAGAGGACTGGGGCCTTGTCGGTTTTATTCCCGGCTTTTATATAGGGAATCCCCAGTTGTTCAAGTTCAGCTACCTGGTGACGGATGCTTTCGGATGTTTCTTTTGCAAGGTCAAAAATGTAAA
>JBJKSY010000424.1:0-2764 GCA_046703645.1 Cyclobacteriaceae bacterium | reverse complement strand
AACCTTCTGGCCACGGATCATGTCAGCTACCAATCTCATTTTTCTAGGAGAACTTGGCACATTTTTTAATTTGGCAACTGCTTCCATTGTTTCCATCATATTACACTTTATCTTTTTTACCGGAATGTCCCCTGAACTGCCGTGTAGGTGAAAACTCGCCAAGTTTATGCCCAACCATATTTTCGGTCACATAAACAGGGATGAATTTATTCCCGTTATGAACAGCAAAAGTATGGCCGACAAAATCGGGCGAAATCATGGATCTCCTCGACCAGGTTTTAATAACCGATTTCTTTCCGGTTTCATTCATCTTTGTAACCTTCTTTGTCAGACGTTGGTCAACATACGGACCTTTTTTTAATGACCTTGCCATTACTTCCTCTTACTGATTATAAGCGAATTTGAATATTTCTTTGGATGTCTTGTTTTCTTTCCTTTGGCATAAAGACCTTTCCTTGATCTCGGATGTCCGCCGGAAGCTTTTCCTTCACCACCTCCCATTGGATGGTCGACGGGGTTCATAGCCACACCGCGGTTCCTGGGCCGGCGACCCAGCCAGCGCATACGTCCTGCCTTTGCATATTTAACGTTCATATGATCGGTATTGGATACCGCTCCGATCGTAGCTGTGCAGCTTGACAATACCATCCTCATTTCCCCTGAAGGAAGCTTGATGGTACAATATTTATCTTCACGGGCAAGTAATTGAGCGTAGGTACCGGCACTTCTAGCCAGCGATCCGCCTTTGCCCGGCTTCAATTCAATATTATGGATAATACTTCCCAGCGGAATTTTCGAAAGAGGCAGGTTATTACCCAATTCTGGAGCCACATTCGTACCTGCAATTACCGTTTGTCCCACTTTCAATCCGTCGGGGGCAAGAATATAAGCTTTAGCGCCGTCGGCATAATACAATAAGGCAATCCGGCCCGAACGATTCGGATCATATTCAATAGCCTTCACATTGGCAGGAATATCTTTTTTCGCCCTGTGAAAATCCAGAACCCTGTAATTTCTCTTATGACCTCCTCCCAGGTAACGCATGGTCATTTTGCCTGTATTGTTCCTCCCTCCGGAGCTTTTCTGAGGCTTTAGCAGTGATTTTTCCGGCTTGGATTTGGAAAGATCACTCAGGACCGGAGCAATTCGACCACGCTGACCAGGTGTAACGGGAGTAATTTTCTTTACTGCCATGAAACACTTATTTAAATTCCGCTATAAAAATCTATCACTTCACCTTCGGCAAGTTTGACAATTGCTTTCTTGAAATTGTTTGATTTGCCTGACATAATACGGGTTTTTGAGTACCTTACCTTCTCCTTACCGGCATATCGCATGGTAGTTACTTTTTCCACGTTCACGCCGTACATCTTTTCAACAGCTTTCTTGATTTCCACTTTATTGGCCTTCTCATCCACCATGAAACCATACTTACCCTTTTCGTTCAGGGAGGTGATTTTTTCAGTAACCAAAGGTCTGATAAGAATACTCATATGCTTAACTCAATACTTTTTCAATCTTTTCCAACGAGCTCTCAAAGAGCAGGATATTATCAGCATGCAACAACTCATAGGTATTAATGGAATCAGCATTAATAACCCTGGCTTTTTTCAGATTCCTGAGGGAAAGAAAAATGTTGTTGTTATTTTCAGGAAGGATCAGCAATGTCTTTTTGTTATCAAGTTTGAGGTCCTTTAAAAATTTAGTATAAGACTTGGTCTTCGGGGCCTCAAAGTTGAAATCTTCAACTACCCTGATCTCTTCCGATTTGGCCTTATAGCTCAAGGCCGATTTCCTGGCAAGGGCTTTCACCTTTTTATTCAGCTTAAAACTATAATCCCTGGGACGGGGTCCGAAAACACGGGCGCCTCCCGGAAATAATGGTGACTTTATGCTGCCTGCCCTTGCACCTCCGGTTCCTTTTTGTCTTTTAAGCTTTTTAGTAGACCCTGAGACTTCTGATTTTTCAAGGGTCTTATGGGTTCCCTGTCTTTGATTGGCAAGGAATTGTTTTACATCCAGGTAGATTGCATGGTCATTCGGCTGGATATTATATATGGAATCGGCAAGGTTGGCTTTCCTTCCGCTGCTTTTACCGTTGTTTTTTAATACCGTTTTCTCCATGGCCTTATTTTTCTAAAACGATATACGAATTCTTATGACCGGGTACGGAGCCGCTGACAAATACAAGGTTCTTATCCGGCACAATTTTTATGATCTGCAGATTTATAGTCTTCACCCTGCTGTGGCCCATCCGGCCTGCCATTCTCAATCCTTTAAATACTTTACTGGGATCTGAACCTGCACCCACTGAACCCGGGGCACGAAACCTGTCATGCTGGCCGTGTGTTGAGCCGCCTACACCGCCGAATCCATGACGCCGTACAACGCCCTGGAATCCCCTGCCTTTGGATATCCCGATTGCATCGACGAAATCCCCTTCCTTGAAAACCTCATTTATCTTTACAATCTGGCCCAGTTCCACTTCCTTACCATATTCGACCCTGAAATTCCGGAATTCCACAACTTTCCTTTTAGGAGTAGTACTGGCCTTCGAAAAAAGTCCGCTCAAAGGTTTATTGGTGTTCTTTTCCTTCTTTTCATCAAAGGAAAGCTGAACGGCTTTATAGCCGTCTTTTTCGGCATTTTTCACCTGGGTAATTACACAGGGACCCGCCTCGATCATGGTGCATGCAACATTCTTACCCTCAGAATCATAGAGGTTCGTCATGCCTAATTTTTTTCCGATAATTCCTGACATCTA
>JBJKSY010000423.1:0-3920 GCA_046703645.1 Cyclobacteriaceae bacterium | reverse complement strand
TTACATGCCTTTGCATATCCGGGAGTTGCTCTACTACCTGGAGCAACGGGGAATGCGGCATATCCGGGAACTGGAAGTCCGGCATATTGAAAGCTATTATGAACGATTAAGGGAACGCAGTAACCAGCGAAGAGAAGGCGGGATCAGCAACGGACACCTGAACAAACATATCCAGGCACTACGCAAGTTCACAGACTATTTACGAAAAGTGGGCCGCATACAGTTACCGGCGCTGAAGCTGGGTAACGAAGAAAAAAGTCAGCGGCTCATATTTTTAACCGAAGAAGAAATCCGGATGTTGTTTGAAGCTACCCATCAGATCGGGGACCGCCGACCCAATATGAGTGATGCAGATCTGGCCGCCATCCAGTCACGGGACCGGGCGATGCTGGCCGTGTATTATGGATGCGGACTGAGACGAAACGAAGGCGTGCAACTGAATGTATCGGACATTGATTTTGACAGATCCGTTTTATATGTGCGCAAAGGGAAAAACTACAAGGAAAGACTGGTACCTGTGAGCCGGGCCAGCCTGAAGTATATGCAGGATTACGTTTATGATTACCGGCCGGTTCTGTTCAAAGGCATACTCGACGCTTTTTTTATCACCCATCGTAGTTACAGGATGGGAGGACAGGGATTATTGATACGCCTGAAACTTTTACAGCAACGGACCGGTGACGAAAGTCTGATGGAAAAAGGGATCGGCCTGCATACCCTACGGCACAGCATTGCCACACACCTTCTGCAGGCAGGGATGAAGATGGAAAGCATCAGCCGTTTTTTAGGACACAGCAGTTTGGAATCCACACAGATCTACACACACTTGGCCGGGCTGGAAGTGGAAATAAAACAACCTTATAACAATATCATCCGGGACTATAACCCCATCCGGCTTCATGAAGATGAATGATTTTACCGGGTATTTGAAAAAAAGGAGGTTCAGCCGCAGTACCATTACTTCCTATCGGAAAGTGATCCGACTTTATCTAGAATGGGTAAGCCGGGAACAGTTAGAACCTGAACAGATCACCTATAAGGATCTATTGGCTTTTATGAAATACTGCACCGGCACAGGTAATACTCAGCGGACAATCCAGCATTACATGAATGCGGTGAAACATTATTACAATCACCTGGAAGAAACAGGCCGGATCGCAGTCAACCCGGTAACCAACATTGAGGTGAAGGGAGTAAGGAGAAAAACACTTTATCATATCCTGGACCCTCATCAGATGCACCGGCTGTACAATCAGTACCCGGAAAAAAACTTACGGGATAAAAGAAACAAGGTGATCCTGGGCCTGTTGGTGTACCAGGGATTACGCAGTGATGAGCTGGGCGGGTTGGAAATCGAAAATATCAAGTTCCGGGAGGGCAAAGTCGACGTGCCAGGCGGGATCAATCATAATGGCAGGGTACTGCCACTGGAGTCTCACCAGGTTATGGACCTGTACGATTACATTTTAGAGATACGGCCTAAAATCCTTAAACAATCAAAGCAGGTAACGGCTAAATTATTGGTCAGTCCGAGAGGTGGAACACAGGCAGGAAATTTTATCTGGAGCATGTTGAAGCAGCTAAAGAGAATCAATCCAGCCGTTAAAAGTGTGCGGCAGATCCGGACCAGTGTAATCGTGAAATGGCTAAAGACACATAACCTACGGGAAGTACAATACCTGGCCGGTCACCGCTACATCAGCAGTACGGAAATGTATTTACAAAATGAGGTGGAAGGGTTGAAGGAAGAAATCCAGCAGTACCATCCGCTGGGATGATTATAAATTATATATTGCAACGTCAGAAATTTTTAAGAATATTTTTTTAAAAGTCAAATGAAAACAGGCGAATTACTGATCCCCGAGGAACGGATTATAAAACGCATAATCGTTTTGCGTAGTGAACGGGTCATGCTGGATCTTCACCTGGCCGAACTCTACCAGGTGGAAAACCGGGCGCTTAAGCAGGCGGTAAAAAGGAATATCGACCGGTTCCCGGAAGACTTCATGTTTGAGCTGACAGAAAAAGAAATGGATGTGGTGGTATCACAAAATGTGATACCTTCCAGAAAATACTTTGGCGGGGCGAAACCGTTCGCATTTACCGAATCCGGGGTGGCTATGCTTTCCAGTGTGCTGAAAAGTAAACGGGCGGTCCAGGTGAATATCGCCATTGTCCGGACTTTTGTCGTGCTTCGTAAGATGGCTGTTAATTACCAGGAGATCATGAAAAAGCTCGATGCCATGGAAAAAGAATATGAAGGCCGGTTCCAGGAAATTTTTAAGGCGTTGAAATATTTACTGAACCCACCGGGTAGTCCGAGGAAACCGATCGGCTTTAAACAGGGAAAAAAGAGTTAGAATCAACAGGCCTACTTCGACTTCTGCAAATCACTTTCACAAAAGAAAAAACAACAAAAAAGAAAGCTCCTTTATTAAAGCGGGCAACGGACAAAAAGCAAGGGTTCTGGCCGGTTTACGGTGGGTAAAGGCTACTTCAGGGTAAGCTAAATAGGCCAGGTCCCTTGCTTTTTGCTTTAGGTGGGTATTGAGCGTGCCTGCTTAGTTTTGCTGAATTTTTTGTGTTTTGGTTGGCGGACAATCTTCTCATGGGTTGAACGTCGGGCAGGGTGTGTGGGGGTGATGCGCGGCTACTTAACATAATTCCCTTATGTAACAGCTTGGGTAATGCAGGGCGGACGTGCCGGGGCTGCTTACATAAGATGCGGTTATGTTAATGTAGCTTGGGATTTAAGGGAAGGAAGCACAGGCCAGGGGAAGGTATCATGCTTTTAAACCTATGTCCTAAAGGAAGAGAAATACTGATTTTAATTTAGTGGCATGAAAAAAATCGTTATAAATCACTATGGCAAGAATCTTGGTACAAGGTACTTTGAAGAACTGCCAGCTAAGATCATTTGTCCCCATTGTGGAAATGAGAGGATATTAACTATTACGCCGTTGAATAAATCCATGATCTGTGAGGGGAATGAATCAGGCTCAAAGAGATATTACAAGAACTGCCTGACTATTTTCGAACTTATTGAATAGACGGGTTGAAAAACAGAAGAAAATCTCATAACTTGAATAGGAGAAACCAGGTTAAAAAAATCGTTCTTTGAAAAAAATGAGGCTGGAAGCTGAATAAGAGACAGTCCGGAAATGGTAATAACTACTACCCGTTTGGGATTAACTTTCGTTAATAGTTATTATAGTTCAATTTAAAGGATATAATAATGCAATGACATTCCATTCGAAATCAATCCTTTTCCTAAAATGCCTGGCAATATTAATATTCCTTGCAGGCCTGCTGGCTTCCTGTGAATGGCTGAAAGGACCTGAGAATTTATCCCCGTACGGATATCTGAAAGGCAATATTTCCATTGGACCTTTATGTCCGGATGAGCAAAATCCGCCGGATTCTTCATGTTTGCCTACAATGGAAACATACCGTACCTGGGCTACTGCCGTTTATACCGGCGATAAAAAAACAAAATTATTTACCATCCAGCCTGATATTAAGGGGAATTTTCTTGATTCCCTGCCTGAAGGATACTATATCATTGATTACGATACGGTAAGAAACCCGTCAATCGGGGGCAGTAATATGCCGCTTCCGGTTATTATTCATAACCGGGATACTGTAAAGATCTCCATTACAATTGATACGGGAATAAGATGACCGAAGCGCGTTGTATTCAGGCTTAGCTTATAATAATAATTGCCATGACCTGATGGGTTACATCAGGGAGGACAGGAAAATTTATTAATGTGTAATGCCCCTGAAAAGCCTGGCCGGTTCATCCCAGGGAATTCTTGATAATACGAGGATAAGAGCCAGGAGAAAATAAATGGACTGTATCCTGAATTTGGCTGCATTGTCTTTAGCCTTTTTTGCAAAGCTCTTCCCCAGGTGGGCAA
>JBJKSY010000422.1:0-4725 GCA_046703645.1 Cyclobacteriaceae bacterium | reverse complement strand
TCATCATCCGGTAGTTAAAATTCCGGGATATATATCCCTCGATTCCCATATGATGTATTGTTAACCTGTTATCTACGACATAATTGCCCGGATCCGTGTATCCTGTCATTCTTTTCAATTCCGGTTTAGTGATAAAAAGCGATGTACCGATAATTTTATCATAATAAATATCCCTGTATTGCGCCTGGTTATAATAATCAACCCTTCCCCCGAATAAATAACCATGATTGGTATAAGCCTGAAGGAAGGATCTCCATTCTATTTCAGTATTCAGGTTACTGACAGGGTAACCGAGGGCAGAATAATAATTTTTAAGCCATATCCTGTCTGAAGCCTTCCAGGGTTCCCGAATCTTCCCGTCCACTACAGGGTCTGGAAGACCCAGCCCTCCCTGTTGTGATGTGAAATCATATTCATAAGTAAAGCCAGAAATGATCCTTTTTTTGTCAGTCTTTATATTAATGCCTGTAAAGAAATCCATGTTCCGGCTGAAATTATTTTCCAGGCCGGTCCTGTCGGTAATGGGTATCTGGTAGTAATAGGTAAAATGATAATCACGGATCCTTCCTGACAGACCCACTTCCACCAACCCAAGATGTTCTCCATAAACATTAAATTCCGTTGGTGTACTAACGTGTTTTGCAAAAAAGATATCGGTGAAATGACCGGGGATCCTATTACCGTTCTTATCTACTCCCCCATACATCGCAAAATGTATGATCCCGACAAACGGGTTGAGCGGAAGCTTGTTGGTCCGTATATAGGCAAATTTTTCATGTAAATAAGGGCGATTATAATAACTGTGGGCCAGCCGGTTATTATCCAGAATGCCCTCATCGACGGCACCCTTTACCTGCAAATATCCATGTGTGAACGGCACATCCACATAATCGTAGAAGCCCAGTCCTATCCTGGGAATCGGGAGTGCATTATTACTAACAATAAATGAGCCGCTGGATAAAGTGGGGCTATATTGTCCGAGTGTAAAATCCTGACGTCCCATCATAAGTTTGAGCTTGCCGTAATACACATTGACATAACCCTGGTATATAAAACTGGTATTCAACCTGGGTTTTATAACCGCATCAAACCCCGTTTCGATTTTCCAGTGTTTTCCAAAATGCATGGGAAGTGTGAAACCCGGCATGAGAAGAACATCATTTGTGCTGTCGCTGAATATTCCATAACGGTTGCTGATGATCCAATGGGGTCCGAATCCATGTGTGCCGGCAACCCCGAAGGACTTAAGATTGATTGTCATCGAATCCAATTGTGCAAAGGCAAAAGTTACAGAAATTGATAACAGGAGAGTGATAATAATTCTTTTATGCATTGTACAGTTGATTTGTTTTCTATATCTCTTCAGGAAAATAAATTATCCCGGGAATATAAATCATGAAGGCAAAAATAGTGATTTCAGGATTCAATAAGTTTTGGCATGCTGAAATATAAATTAGTAAATTCATGGATGGCTGATTATTAAATTATAATTCTTTAATTTGTTTTCCCCTTGTGTCTGAGTAGCGACATGAAACAGGGAACAATTGAAAGCTGTAATAATTTAATGGTATTTTTATGACAGGTACTGAATAACATTCATGAAAAAACCAGCACGTATACTGATCGATCTTGGTAAATTAAAAAAGCTTTATTCAGGCCTCGGACAATTTTCCTATTTCTTCGGGCAATACCTGAAGAAAGTAAAAGATCCCGATTGTCACTGGAATTTTCTTGTCCCGCATAATTATGTAAATCAATTCGGTGAAGAATGCGATTATGAGGAACTTAGTTTTTCGCGACGATATCTTCCTGCCATTTGCCCGAAATATGATATCTGGCACGCCATTCACCAGGACTCAGCATACTTTCCCGGTGATCCGGGAACAAAATATATCCTGACGATACATGACCTAAATTTCCTCCGTGAAAAAAGTCTTTTCAGGATACGTCAACGCCTGAATTCGCTCCAGAAAAAAATCGACAGGGCTTCATATATCACTTTTATTTCCAATTTCACAGCTTCGGAAGTCAAAAAACATCTCGATCTCAAAGGTAAACCCAGCCTAGTCATCTACAATGGAGTTCAGATTGACACTCAAAAAAAAGTTGGCAAACCGGCATATCTGCCCGATGGCAGATTTCTCTTTTCCCTGGGAATGGTATTGGAGAAAAAAAATTTTCATGTCCTTTTAGATTTTATAACAAGATTACCGTCCTATAACCTGGTCATTGCAGGGGATAAATCGTATTCCTACGGAAGAAAGCTTGAGCGGATCATCAGGGAAAAAAAACTGTCCGCCAAAATTATCATGCCGGGAATTATATCAGAGGAAGACAAGATCTACCTGTTCAGGAATTGTGAAGCTTTCCTATTCCCTTCCCTGAATGAAGGATTCGGGTTGCCCGTGATTGAAGCCATGCGTTTTGGGAAACCGGTATTTATATCAAACTATTCCAGTCTCCCTGAAATTGGAGGTAATTATGCTTATTACTGGCACTCATTTGATCCTGAAAAAATGGCCGGAGTATTCATGGAAAAAATCAAAGAATATAATTCCGACCCGGGCAGGAATTCTGAATTACTCAAGAATTATTCACTGCAATTTACCTGGGAGAAAAGCCTTCGGCAATATCTTTCCGTTTATAAAGAACTGATGCAGGAAACTGTACCGGAAATTATGCCGGTAACCGCGCATTCCTATGACGAATCATCACAAAAACCCCTGAAGGTACTGCATCTCAGTTCAGAAAAGAACTGGCGGGGCGGAGAACAGCAGATTGCATATCTGGTGGACAGTCTGAATAAAATGGGCATAGAAAATATGGTTGTATGTGAGGGAAAATCAAGGTTTGAAGATATATGCAAGGCCAATCACTGGACGTATTTCCCATCCGGATTCTCTTCCGCATTAAATCTCTCTACAGCATCCCTTGTTGCTGCACTTTGCAGAATCCATAATATTGATATACTGCATTTGCATACTTCGAAATCCCATACAGTCGGAGTTTTATCAACTTATTTCGGGCATAAAGCAAGGCTTATTCTTTCACGAAGGGTTGACAACCCTGTTGGAAAGAATTTCCTTTCGCGCTGGAAGTACAATCATAACAGGATCCGGCGTATCATTACGGTTTCGGAAAAGATCCGTTCAGTAATGTCTCCCGTTTTAAAAGAACCAGGGAAATGCATAACCGTTCATGACGGGATTGACAGGAAAAGATTTGACCTGATAGACGACAAGAATAAACTACGGAAATTATTTCCTGTGTCCGGTGAGGATCATCTCATTGGAAACACCTCCGCACTTGCAGGGCATAAAGATTATTTCACCTTTATAGATACCTGTGAATACGTTATACGCGCAGGCCTCAAGGCAAAATTTTTTATCATCGGGGATGGGCCTGAAGAAAAGAAGATCAGAAGTTATATTCAAATGAAAAGGCTGGAATCCTATATTATCATGACGGGATTCAGGAATGATGTACCTCAACTTCTAAAGAGTCTTGATATTTTTCTCATGACTTCCAAAACGGAGGGACTGGGATCCAGCATTCTGGATGCTTTTGCCTCACGTATTCCTGTTGTTGCAACCCGTGCCGGTGGTATTCCCGAAATAGTTCATGACGGTGAAACAGGATTTCTGGCCGATCCCGGCGATGCCGAACTTTTGGGAAAACACATTTTAAATTTAATATCTCATCCTGAATTAGGGGAACAGCTCGTGGAAAATGCCTATAATTACTTATTAGCAAACTTTACCAAAGAAATTATGGCAAAGAAAGTGTTAGATATATATCAGGAAATCCTTCAATGAATCCTATCCGGGTCTCCATAATTGCAGCATTTTATAACAATATCCGTTTCCTGGAACTTATCCTGGCCGGTTTTACCCGTCAGACCAATCTTAATTTTGAATTTATCGTTGCCGACGACGGTTCGGACGAGAATGTACGGATGAAAATAGAAGGAATAAGGGAAAATTATCCATTCCCTGTACGGCATGTCTGGCATGAGAAATACGGGTGGCAGAAAAATCGCATAATGAATAAAGCAACGCTGGAATCCGAAAGCGATTATCTTATTTTTATTGACGCCGATTGCATCCCCCACAGACAGTTTATCCATGAACATATCCGCAATCGAGAAAAAAATTTCATTCTGAGCGGGAGAAGAATTAATCTTTCTTCCAAAATTTCGGAATATCTTACTCCGGAACTGGTGAGGAATGGTTACCTCGAAAAAAATATTCTTAAATGGCTTTACCTGGGGCTGACCAAAGAAATGACTCATGCTGAAAAGGGGGTTTACCTGCCCTGGATGACTTTTTACCTCACAAGAAAAAATAAGGCGCTTCTGGGATGCAACTTTTCCATGTATAAGGAAGATTTTCTGAAACTGAACGGGTTTGATGAACGATACCTGGCTCCAACTGTAGGCGATGATACAGAGATAGAATGGCGGGCGGTGAAAGCCGGTATGAAAATCAGGAGTGTAAGGAACCTGGCTATCCAGTATCATTTATACCATAAGCTTCTCAGCCGGGAAAATAGTAACTTGGCTATATTTGAGGATACAAAGGCAAAGGGATATTTTCGCACTCCCTATGGAATCGTTAAAGAAAGCGAATAAGATCAGGCGTTGTAATTTAGGAGTAAAATAATTTTTCGCTTACGGGATGAAAACAATTTCAAGGATTTTAGGATTTGCGCGGCCCTATGGTATTC
>JBJKSY010000421.1:0-9454 GCA_046703645.1 Cyclobacteriaceae bacterium | reverse complement strand
TCAAGTATAACGAAAATGATGTACAGTAATAAAACACAAGCCTTCGCCCCCGCGTCCTATTGCGAAGGCTTGTGAAGGTGAATAAGGAAGGGATGAAAATACAGGGTCTTTTACAATAAATTTCCATTTACTTCAATGGCAAGCCTTAGATATGCCATTAATTCCTTTAAATTATTTTCTAATGTTTTCGTTTCGAATAAATCGTTTGAGATCTCATTGCCGGTAATTATAAAACCTGAATTTCCGTCTTGATCAAGATCAACCTTTTTACAACTGAATTCAAGAAATAGTTCAAAACCCTGCAGGTCAAAGGTTCGGATAATATTCGAAACCGGTATACGCGAATGCCGTGCTTTTATACAAAGGTTCCGGATCAATTCGGACCAGTTATGAGGAATGAAATCAAAAAAGACCTTTTCTGTTTTTAAGGGTTCCTTCAGGAACTGATTGAAAATTCCAGGATAAGAGTTCATGCTCATAATCCTCCATTCATCATCCAATAAGAATACGGCACTGTCAAGATGATCAATTATAAAGGAAGAATACGTCAAATCATCGGATAGATTATTCTTTCTTGCTGTTTCCAATTCCAGGATCTTTAAAACTTCTAATTATCTGTAATTTTAGATTATTTTAAATAATTTCAGTGTAGAGATATTTTACAAGTTATGTAATGAATCAAATTACAATAATTGAAAATAATGGTCCGCTTCTATTCAATTAAAAGCCACTTAAACAGGCAATTGCATGGAAGATACTCCATTCTTCTTTGATGACAAGAAGCCAGTTGTTAACAGAAATCGTGGTTAAAGAGACGGTATTATTAAGAATCAGTTAAGGTAATATATATCAGGAAGAAATTTGTTCACTGTAAAGATTAATCGATTCCGGATTATGTCAATTTATTTTCAATTACATACCGAATGATCTCAGCGTTCGATTTCATTTTCATTTTTTCAAGGATCCTCGTCCGGTAGGTGCTGATTGTCGGAACACTAAGAGCAAGATCCTCAGCGATGCGGGAAACTGATTTGCCGGCTGCAATCATTATCAGGGTCTGATATTCACGATCGGAAAGAAGCTCATGAGACTGAGAAATATTGCCTTCCAGGTAATTTGACATTAATTCAGCAGTTTTTTGTGATATATATTTCCTGCCATTAAGTATTTGCCTGATCGCCTTGAGGATTTCAGAGTTGGGTGCGTCCTTGGAAAGAAAACCGGAAGCGCCGGCTCTCAATGCTCTGACGGCAAACTGATCTTCCTGATGAAACGAAAAGACAAGTACCGGAACCCCGACGTCAATCGATTTCAGTTGTTTGAGAATATCGAGGCCGCTTATTCCCGGGAAATTTATATCAAGAATGATCAAATCAAGTTTTAAGGAGCTGGATTTTGAGATGACTTCTTCAGCAACGGCGACTTCGAAAAAATCGATATTGCCGAATTCCTCCGTAAGAATATGTTTAATACCTGTCCTGATAGCGGAATGATCATCGGCGATCAGTATATTCATGATTTTATGTTAACTGTGTTATTGAAAGTTTTATGGAGGCGAACGAATGTTCCGGAATTATTGATATTCTTTACGGACAGGTCTGCATGAATCATGGAGGCTCTTTCCCGCATGCCGATCATTCCCATGGATAATGGATCCCTGGATTTCTCTTCATCAATTCCCTTACCGTTATCTTTCACTTCAAGCAACAGGGAGTTCTTGTTTTCATATAACAGGATCCAGGCCTGAGAGGCACCTGAATGCTTTGCAATATTATTCAGGGCCTCCTGGCAAATCCTGAAATAAACCGTTGATAGCTCTTTGTCGAAAGATTGATTTTCAACCAGAATTTTCAGTTCGCAAGATATTTTTGAACTTTTTTCAAATTCCTTTACCAGCCATTCGATGGAGGGAGCTAATCCGAGTGTATCAAGAATGGCAGGTCTCAGCTCATTTGAAAATTTCCTTAGGGAATTTATCATATTTTCCACCCCTGAAAGAATTTCCGCTACTCTTTCTCTCTGAGCTTTTTCTCCGGTGAAATTCAAAACGGAAGATAATGACATTTTGAGGCCGGTTAATTGCTGGCCCATCTCATCATGTAATTCTCTCGCCATCCGGGTACGGTCATCTTCAAGCATCCGGTTTAAATACGATGCAAAATTCCTTATCTGGTGCTCTTTACGAACTAATTCCTCATAAATTAATTTTTGTTCCGTTATATCCTTCAAAATGGCAATATGGTAATTGGGCTTCTCCCCGGTATTCCACATAGGAGACACCGAAAGTTCTGTCCAGATGATCGATCCGTTTTTATGATAATGTCTTTTTTGCATTACAAATTCGTCAATCTCCCCTTTCAATAACTTATTCATCAGCCTTAGGTCTTCTCCCAGATCATCGGGGAAGGAGAAATCCATGAACGTCATTTTTAAAAGCTCTTCAGCGGAATATCCGAATATTTCCGTATATTTTTTGTTCACCTTTATGATACGCCCCGTTTTCGATTCTATCATTGCAACCCCCACTGCTGCCTGTTCAAAAATGATCCTGAACCACTTCTGGCTTTCTTCAATTTTTCTCCGGGCCAGTACCTGTTCGGTTACATCCACGCCAAGGTAAAAAATGCCTTCCACTCGACCGTCACTATTATAGTAAGGCTGACAAATAAAACTGATGAATATTTCCTGCAAATTACCCTGCCCGCTCACATCGAGAAAGAGCGAACTTTCATCGGATCTGAAGGTTTTTCCCTCCTGGTAAACCTTATCCAGCCATTTAAAATAGCCCTGCTCTTCAA
This sequence comes from Cyclobacteriaceae bacterium, assembly GCA_046703645.1. GTDB lineage: Bacteria > Bacteroidota > Bacteroidia > Cytophagales > Cyclobacteriaceae > DATDPY01. Next base: position 6,656 of record JBJKSY010000421.1, on the reverse strand, counting down.
CTTCCGGAAAAACTTCCCTTACGGTCTTCCCGATGATCGATTGATCCCTCCCTGTCAGGATAAAATATTGTTTGTTCACATAGGTATATGTATGATTGATGCCTTTCATTATACACATGCTTACAGGCACTTCATTGAAGAGCTTTTCGAATCTTTGCTGTTCTTTGCCAATAATTTTTTCAAGTAATTTTTTCTCAGTTATGTTTTCCAGTTGTTTTAAAAAATACAGAAAATTTCCATTGGTGTCCCGTACTATACTTAACCTGAGTCGTACATATACTATCTGTCCATTGCGGTGATAATATCTTTTTTCACGTACTATGGTTTCCCTTTCGCCCCGGTAAAGAGAATCCATGAATTGGAGATCATTTTTAATATCATCCTTATGCGTGATGTCCCTGATATTCTTTTGCAGCAGTTCTTCCCGTGAATAGCCGATGATCCTGCAAAAACTGACGTTAACTTCCTGATAATAACCTTCCCGGCCTACAAGGGCCATACCAATCGCCGAGTTTTCAAACGCATTTTGAAAAATATTTTCACAAGAGATCAATGCATTATCAGTATCGATTTTATTCCCTTTATACATTTTAATTATTCTCAGGTAGGAATAAAGGAATTCAATAATTATTGCCTGCGAGCATGAGTGGGCAATTGAAGTGTAATTCTTTCTTATTTAACTTATTAATATAATAAAAAATTATTTAGTTAGTAAAATTAAAAATAGAATTTTTTGCCGTTAAGCGTCTCCACGCGAATAATAGATTGATACGTGGGAAAATAAAGATCTTATTACACATTGTAATATTTTATACTACGAAACAATTATAATTTATATGTCATTATAACGGCAGGATGAAGATTATATTAATTATTGAAAAATGGTTGAAAGTATTGTCGTTAATCTTCACTAATTAATATGCAGAACCTTATCAATTACAGTAGATTCCTAAGAGAAAAATTACTGGAAAAACACACTATTGTACTGGAAAAACACACTATTGAATATCTGAATGTGGCAAAAAATGCACAAATCCTCATTATGAAATTTATTAAAGATTTTTCAGAAAATGAATTATTCAATATGTTCCTTGAATCCCTGAGAATTTTTTCGATTGAGTTGAAAAGCCAGACCTATAACGCGGAAATCAAAAAATCGTTGAACAGGCGCGAAAAATATATATTGCCGGCCGTATTGTATTTTTCTTTGAATTAATTCAAAATCCGGAATTAATAATGATTCGATTAATCGATTATTCAAGGTTCGTCAAGAATAAATATCTTATGGAGCTTACGGTAGAATATCTCAGGCGAATCAGGTCTATGGATATCCCTTTGTTGAAACATTACTCCCACTTATCTGAAGATGAATTATTCAGTCTGTCGATGAGAAGTTTATCCGATTTTCTTACATCAATTATTGACGGTACTTATACAGATGCCCTCAAAAAAGGATTGAAATCATGGGAAGAGGACAAACTTCCTGGCATTTCAAAAACCGATATCATGCCTACCGATATAGTGTTAATTTATTATGCACAGAAAATCACTCTTATAAGCTTTCTCCCGAAATACACGACGGATATTACCCTGGGTACCGGAATTATTGAAAAGCTTGAAGAATATTATAGCTATGCCCAGGAGATGGCATTTAAAATACTATTTAAGATAAAGGAAGAAGCCGACAAAAAAGAAATAGCGAATAATATACTCAAGAAAAAAGTCAAGGAGCGTACGAGGAATCTCAAGGAGATCAATGAAGAACTTGAAAATTTTGCCTATACGGTTGCGCATGATTTAAGAGCCCCTTTACGGTCGATTAATGGCTATGCTCATGTGCTGAAAGAGGATCATGGCCGGCAACTTGGAGAAGAAGTTATTAGAACGCTGGATATCATAATTAATAGCGCCAGGAAAATGGGGATGTTGATAGATGATCTTCTGGCCTATTCACGTTACGGCCAGCAAAAGACCGTAATTACTGATATAGATATGAATGAATTGTTCGACAGTGCCATCAGTGAACAGATAAATGATTGGAACCCCGGGATTCGTATTATTAAGCATGACCTGCCGCCGGTATCAGGAGACTCAACAATGTTAAGTCAGGTTGTGAATAACCTCGTATCTAATGCATTTAAATATTCCTCGAAAAACCCTGAACCTGTTATCGAAATCGGTACAAGCAAAAAGAATTCTGTTACAGTTTTTTATATTAAAGACAATGGCACAGGTTTTAATATGAAGTATTATAACAAGTTATTCGGCGTTTTTCAAAGGCTCCACAAGCAATCGGAATTCCCCGGGACCGGCGTCGGGCTTGCTATTGTAAAGCGTATCATCGGCATGTACAGGGGAAAGATTTGGGCCGAAAGTAAAATCGGCGAAGGAACCACATTTTATTTTACGCTGAAACCACCGAAAAAATTATTAAAATCTCGCAAGCAAGATATACAATCGACCGGCGGTTTGCATTCATTGAATTTATTTTAATCTGATAACTATGAATTATAAAGAGGTTGAGGTACTGCTGGTCGAGGATAGCCCCGAGGATGCCGATTTGACGATCAGGGCTTTGAAAAGAATGAATCTTGCCAACAAGCTTGTCCATGTTGAGGATGGTGAGGAAGCGCTGGATTTTATTTTTACCCGGGGGAAATATTCCGACCGTAATATTGAGAACAAGCCAAAAGTAATTTTACTGGATCTAAAAATGCCTAAAGTCAGCGGAATTGAGGTGCTTGAATCGATCAAATCAGACAATCGTACAAAAACGATTCCTGTCGTCGTATTGACATCATCCCATGAAGATCCCGATATCAAAAAATGTTATGAATTGGGCGTTAACAGTTATATTGTCAAGCCGATTAATATCAATGATTTTTCCAAAACAGTAACAGATATCGGTTTATATTGGATGATAATGAATAAGGCATAAAGGAATGCCAATCAGTTTTCCTATTCTATTGCCTTTGGCAGAAATGCCGTATTAAAATTTCTCTGAATTTAAAATCGAAAATTCCAATAAAATCAATGCATTTTACTGAAATCGACTCGGCAATTCAATGATCACAGAACAATATTTCTTCATGTGATTCATTATTATCACATTCTGAACAGGGTTGCCAAATTAACTATTTCCCTTTCGTATGATAATATTTGAGCGCTTCGGGCATAACTTTCTTCAGGTTTTCAATTCTGGTCTTGTCGGCCGGGTGAGTACTTAAAAGCTCCGGCGGTTTTGATCCGCCCATGGATTCCATCCGTTGCCAGAATGGTATGGCTTCCCGGGGATCATATCCTGCCATGGCGGCGAAGATCAGGCCGAAATGATCGGCTTCTGTTTCCTGCTGGCGGGAAAATGGGAGCATCACCCCTACCTGGCTGCTTATGCCATATGCTTGTTTTATAAGGTCCTGTGTCTGTTTGGGACTCTGGGACAGGGCTACATCTAATGCTTGTCCGCCCATTTGCTGAATCAATGATTCACTGAGACGTTCATCACCATGTTTGGCGACTGCATGGGTAATTTCATGACCCAAAACAATGGCAAGCGCCGTTTCATTTTGTGTAACGGGCAATAACCCTGTGTAAACGACTACTTTACCCCCGGGCATGCACCATGCATTCACTTCCTTACTTTCAACCGTATTGAATTCCCAATTATATCCTTTAAGTACATCCCCTTTTCCCTGGCTGTTATAGTATTTGGTAATTGCATCTGCGATCCGGGTTCCGACCCGTTTCACCATAGCGGCATCTTTATTGGTAGCCGGATCCAAAACCTTGTTCTGTGATAAGAAGGTTTTGTATTGCGATGCTGCTGATAGCTGCAGATCGGAATCCTTTACAAGGCTTAATTGTCTTCTGCCTGTAACCGGGTTAACTGCGCAACCTGCCAGTATAAGCAAAATAGGAATAAACACAATTATTTTTCTCATAAAAATATTTTCAGGTTAAATTACTTTAAAATAAATAATTGATATCGGAAAACATATCTGTCTAAAATAAAATATTAAAGGTTAGACTGGTTTAATCCATTAGTTATTATAAAATTACTATTATTATTCAGGAAATATTTTCAGGTTTCTGAATGTTCCATCTGACATAAGACTGACCCATAAGCCCAGCCACCCGTCTTTACGTGAATTTAAAAGATTGACGGTCAATGAAGGCGTGTTCGAATCATTGACAAAAACCCTGACCACAGGGTTCTTTACTTCAATTGTTACATGAAACCATTCATTGGGATCGGGGACCGGTGTAACAGAATTTTCATAGACACCCGGGTGTTTTTCCCGCAAAACATACCAATCATAATGGGGCAGCGAAACATATTGAACGGAATGGTTCTTTCTTTCAGGATTCCTGAAATTGAAGGGTCTGAAATATACAACGTCAAAAGTAGTATCATACTGTCCGTGAAAAGCCAGTCCGACAAAACTTCCTCCCTGCATGTCACGCCCTTTTATATCACACTCAATTTTACCATTACTGAAATTTACACCCTTCAATTTGATAAGCCCCCAGGGGAGCTTATCGTTCATATAAACTGAATCACCGGAATAACTCATTTCCCAGGTGCATTGTGTCCAGTAAGTAGTATCATCAATCCGGGAAAGATCGGGAATAATAGCTTTTTGCTGTGCCGATAAGGTTCCTATTGAAAAGAATAATGCGGCAAATGCTGGTAGAAATCTGAATGAATTTTTCATTTTTTTAAATAAAAAATTATAATTTCCAAATCGGGTAGACAAAGATCCGTATTTACCTTCCCGGTATTTCTTCGGGTGATCGCAGGTTTTTACCCGGATATCCGGTCAGGTCATCTCCCAGATCCTCCCTGGCTGAATCTCCCAGAATTTCCAATTTTTTAACCACTTCCGGGAACATTCGGCTGACATCATAATGTTCTCCGGGGTCCCTCCTCAGGTCAAAGAGTTCAAGGCTGTCGACTTTCCGGTATGTATAATCACCTGGCCATCCGTCATGTCCGGGCATTACACCCTCGTAAGACCTGTAAGGATGGGGAAATACCAGTTTCCAGGGGCCTTCCCGAACGGCTTCAAGGCTGTTCCTCTCGTAATAGTAATACAAATATTTTCTCGGGGTGGAATTCAGATCACCTTTCAGCAATGATAGCAGGCTCACCCCGTCAATCCTGTTCGCGGGCAGTTCGGAACCGGTAATTTCAGCAAGCGTCGGCAGCAGATCGATTGTACATGATAATTGATTACATACCGTGCCTTCCGGAACTACTCCAGGCCATCTTATGATGCAGGGCTCACGTTGACCTCCCTCCCAGCTTGTCCCCTTCCCTTCCCGCAGTCCGCCGGTCGATCCCGCATGGTTACCGAAATTCAGCCAGGGCCCGTTATCGCTTGTAAAAATTACCAGGGTATTATCTTCCAGTCCATTTTCTTTCAGAGCTTTTAATATTTCTCCGATCGACCAGTCAACTTCCATCATCACATCCCCGAACAACCCCTGCTTGCTTTTTCCTTTAAACCTGTCTGACACGGCGATTGGGACATGGACCATTGATTCAGCCAGGTACAGGAAGAAAGGTTCATCCTTATGCCGTTTAATGAAGCTGATAGCACTGTCCATATATAAGGTTGTAACCTGGCCCATATCCTTAAGATTATGGATATACCTTACGGGTGTATTTCCTTCCAGGATCGGCAACGGCGGATACCTGTATTGAAAATTTCGGGGTGTTGCCGGAGCACCGTCATAATTTACCGGCCACATGTCGTTTGAATAGGGTATTCCGTAATATTCATCAAAGCCATGCTGCAAAGGAAGGCAGGGAATGGTATCTCCAAGATGCCATTTGCCTATCATGCCTGTAGCGTAACCATTTTCCTTTAAAACGTCGGCGATTGTTGATTCCTTTGTGCTGATACCGATTTTCTCGTGAGGAAATAACGCTCCGGAAATACCAATCCTGTTCGGATAACAACCTGTCAGCAATCCGGCACGCGAGGCGCTGCATACCGCCTGGGCTGCATAAAAATTGGTAAATCGCATACCCTGATCCGCCAGTTCATCAAGGTTTGGAGTACGGTATTCAATGGCTCCATAACTATCAAGATCCCCGTAACCCATATCATCCATGAATATCAGGACAATATCCGGCCTGTTTCTGTTAGGTTCATGGCTTTTTAAAGTACACCGGGAAATAAGGATCTGGCAGATAAGTAAAAATGAAAAACCCTGGAAAAATATTCTGAAAGGTCTGGTTTTAAATTTCATGGGAGTTCAGTTAATGAAAAAAAAATTTCATGAAATCAATGTAAAAAAAATATGTCTCCCATCAAAGAAAAAACATGATTAGCCGGCTTTCCATCTAATAAATTTTAAATCCGGTTCACGGCATAAGCGGGTTTGCAATGGCTTGTTCGAAGTTTATTAGATCCCGTAAACAAAGTCATAAAAAAAACCGGGTCATCATTCTTATGATCCGGTTTCCTTATTCAGTTAATTAATCTTTACTTTTTTGTATTAGGAGTGGTGGTTGGAGTTACACCTAACTTTCTTAGAACATCGTCGGTAATGTCGAACTTTTTGTCGCCATATAACAGTATTGGTACATTACCTGCCGCATTACTGAATACATGTGTATATCCCTTTTCAACAGCTACATCATTTAC